>JAEZDB010000403.1 GCA_023429855.1 Actinomycetes bacterium | reverse complement strand
TCTCGTATGCCGATCTCTACGCCCGCTGGGAGCGCGGTCACTGGCTGGCCACCGAAGTCGACTTCACCCAGGACCGCATCGACTGGCAGGAAAAGCTCACCGCCGAGGAGCGCAAGGCGGCGCTGTGGTTTCTCGCGCTGTTCTTCCACGGCGAAGACGAGGTCACCGACGACCTCTCGCCCTACATCGAAGCGGCGCCGCTCGAGGAGCAGACGTACTTCCTCACGACCCAGCAGGTCGACGAAGCCCGTCACTCGGTCTTCTTCAACCGCTTCATGCACGAGGTCGTCGGGATCGGCGATGGCAGCGCGGGTTCGGGTCTCGAAGGCACCAGCGTGCACCTCACGTGGGGCCACCGCAAGACGTTCGAGAACCTTCAGAACGTCGCGAACCGCCTGAAGACCGACAAGTCGCCCGAGCGTTTCGCCGAAGCGATCACGAATTACCACATCATCGTCGAGGGCACCATGGCGCAGCCCGGGCAGCACCTCCTCGAGTCGTGGCTCGAGCGCACCGGCCTGCTCCCCGGGTTCTACGAGGGCCTGCAGAACGTCGCCAACGACGAGCAGCGCCACATCGCGTTCGGCATGAAGACCCTCGCCGACATGTACGCGGCCGACCGCGAGACGATCGGCCAGGTCATCACCGAGGCGATCCGCCAAACCGGCACGTACCTGATGGCGTTCGCCTACCCCAACGACGGCGACTCGACGTACCTGAACCCGATCGGCCTGCGCCTTCAAGACCTCTACACCGACTCGTTCCGCGCCCTCTCGGCCCGTCTGCGCGGTATCGGCTTTACCGAGGAAGAGCGGCTCAAGGCCCTCACCCTCGACCCCTCGGTCACGTTCGAGGAGCAGGGCGAGAAGTTCATGCGCCTGCTCGACGCCGGCTACATCGGCGACGGCACCCGTCCTGTGAGCAAGGACCCAGACGATGTGGACCTGGCGTTCGACATGCTCCAGAACATCATCAAGGCCAACATGCCGGCGGTTGGCACCGTCATCCAGTTCGACCTGACCGACGTCGGCCCGCGCCACTACGTCGTCTCGCCCGACGGCATCGAGTACGTGCGCTCACGGCACCCTGCGCCGTCGGTCAGCCTGCGCGTCTCGTTGGGCGACCTGCTCGATCTCATCGGCGAGCGCGCCAACCCGATCAAGCTGATCCTCACGCGCAAGCTCAAGATCACCGGCGACCGCGGCCTGCTCGTCGGTCAGCGCTCGATCTTCGGCCCGCCGCCGGCCACGTCGTCGCGCCGCGTCGCGTTGCTGGAAAAGCTCGGCTTGTAGCGATCTCCATAGAACAAAAAGGGCGCCCCTCGGGGCGCCCTTTTGATTCTGGTGTGGCTCGCGCCGGTTAGGTCGCGGGCGTGGCGGGCGTCTGCGCCGCCGCGGCCGTGGTGCCGTTGCCGTTGGCGGCGGGCACGTAGTCGAAGGTCTCTTCGGGGCCGAAGAGCAGGTCCAGGACCTTGTCGCGCAGGCCGGAACTCGCAACGAGGGCGATCACGCCGCCGAGGATGGCGATGACGAGGAACTTGCCCTTGCCGCCGCCGCGCTTGGCGGTCGGGTTGCCCGGGGCGTCGCGCAGCGCTTCCTGCGCGGCCTTGGCGGCCTCGTACGCGGCCTTAAGGTCCTTCTGCAGCTTCGCGTCCTTCACGAGGGCCTGCGCGGGGCGCTTGCTCTTGCTGGCGCGCTTGTAGGCCGCGGTCGACGACTCGTAAGCCTCGCGGACCTGCTCGCGGAGGTCTTCGTCGGCGAGGATGCGCTGCACGTACGGGTTGTCTTTGACGGCTTCGAGAAGCGCTGCACCCTGAAGTGCGCTTTGCTCCGCTTTGTCCTTGGCTGCCATGTGGTTGCTCTCCTTCCCGGACCGACTGGTGATGCGCGCGGCATCGGCCGTGCGCGGCGTAGATCCGGCTCCGTTTGGCTCGTGTCGAAGCATAGCCCCGAACCGGGCGCGTGCGCGGCAGTTTGTGCCCTGGCGAGGCCGACAGCCGTGGTCAGCGGCGGCGACGCGGCTTGGGCCGCAGCGCCAGCTCGAGGACGGCCTCGATGCGATCGACGAAGTGGAAGTCGATGCTTTCGCGCAGCGACTCGGGAAAGTCCTCAACGTCGCGCTCGTTACGGGCCGGGGCGATGACCGTCTTGAAGCCGAGGTCCTGCGCGCCGAGCGCCTTCTCTTTGAGTCCGCCGATCGGCAAAACCTGGCCCGTCAGGGTGATTTCGCCGGTCATGGCGACGTCGTCGCGGATCGGCCGGCCGGCGACGAGCGAGGCCAGCGCCGTGGCGATGGTGATGCCGGCCGACGGCCCGTCCTTCGGGATCGCGCCGGCGGGCACGTGGACGTGCACGTCGTGCGTTTTGAACCAGTCGCTCGGCGCGTCGGGCGCGACGGTGCCGACGTTGCCGCGCAGCCAGGTGAACGCGGCCTGCCCGGACTCGCGCATCACGTCGCCGAGCTGGCCGGTGAGGGTGAAGCGGCCGTTGCCGGGGGTCGCGGCCGCCTCGACGTAGAGCACGTCGCCGCCCACTGGAGTCCATGCGAGCCCACTGGCGACGCCGGGCTCGGAGCTGCGACGGCGACGTTCCTTCTCGCGCCGACGGTTGCCGAGCATCTCGCGGGCCTTGGCCGCGCTGATGCTGGTGCGCCCCGTGAGGGTGCCCTCGGCGACCTGGCGGGCGAGCTTGCGGGCGACGCCGCGGATCTGACGCTCGAGGCCGCGCACGCCGGCCTCGCGGGTGTACTCGGCGATGATGGTCTTGAGGGCCGCGTCGGTGAAGCTCACCTGGCCGCGCTTGAGCCCCGCACGCTCCAGCTGGCGCGGCACGAGGTAGCGCTTGGCGATCTCGAGCTTCTCGCGCTCGGTGTAGCCGGCGATCGTGACGATCTCCATCCGGTCGCGCAGCGGCCCCGGGATCCGGTCGAGTTCGTTCGCGGTGCAGATGAAGGTGACCTGCGACAGGTCGTACGGCAGGTCGAGGAAGTGGTCGCGGAACGTCGCGTTCTGCTCGGGGTCGAGGACTTCGAGCATCGCGGCGGTCGGGTCGCCGCCGTAGCCCGAGCTCATCTTGTCGATCTCGTCGACGAGGATCACGGGGTTCGTGGTGCCGGCGTCGCGCATGGCCCGCAGGACCGAACCAGGCATCGCGCCGACGTAGGTCCGGCGGTGGCCGCGGATCTCGGCTTCGTCGCGCACGCCGCCGACGGAGAGCCGCTGGAAGGAGCGGTCCATCGCCCGCGCCACCGACCGACCGAGCGACGTCTTGCCGACGCCAGGCGGGCCCGCAAGGCAGAGGATCGTGCCGCGCGACTCGTGCGAAAGCGACAGCACGGCGAGGTGCTCGAGGATCTTGTCCTTGACGGCCTCCAGGCCGTAGTGGTCGCCGTCGAGGATCTCCTTGGCGAGGCCCAGGTCGATCGGCTGCTCCTCGGCTTCCCCCCATGGCAACAGCGCGATCCACTCGAGGTACCCGCGTACGACGCCGTGCTCGGGCGAGGCCGCCGGGATCGACGCGAGCCGGCCCAGCTCGCGGTCGGCGGTCTTCTTGACCTCCGCGGGCAGGTCGCGGGCGCCGAGCTGTTCACGGAGCTCGTCGATCTCGCGCTGCGAATCGTCGTCTTCCCCGAGCTCGGCTTGGATCGCCCGGAGCTGCTGGCGCAGCACGAACTCCCGCTGCCCCTTGTCGAGCTCGGACTGCACCTGGTCCTGGATCCGCGTCCCGATCGAGATCACGTCGAGTTCGCGGGCAAGCAGCTGCACGAGGCGGCGCAGACGCAGCTCGACGTCGGGCTGCTCGAGCAGCTCTTGCTTCTCGCCGGGGGTGATGCGCAGCGCGCTGGCGATCAGGTGGCTGAGCTGCGACGCGTCCTCGATGTTGGCCACCGCGAGCCGCAGCTCCTCGGGGAGGTACGGGACCGACTCGACGATCTCCAGGAACGTGCGCTGCACCTCGCGCACCAGCGCGGTGAGCTCGTCGCTCTCCTCGACGACGTCGGGCAGCTCCTCGATCGTGGCGACGAGGTACGGCTCGCGCTGCGTCCATCGGGTGATGCGCACGCGCTGGCCGCCCTGGACGAGCAACCGCGTGCTGCCGTCGGGGACCTTCATCATGCGCGCGATCGTGCCGATCACGCCGACCTCGTAGAGCTGCTCCGGATCAGGCGCCTCGACGTCGGCATCGCGCCCGGCGACCATCACGAAGCGGCGGTCGGCGGTGAGCACGTCGTCGAGCAGCTTGAGCGAGCGCTCCTGGCCGACCGCGAGCGGGATCACCAGATCAGGGAACGGGACCGTCTCGCGCAGCGGCAAGACGGCCAGCGCCGACGGCACCGGCGGCGGCTCGTCGATCGGGTTGCCGTCGGCACCCACGATCACCAGGTCGGACGCGCTGCTCATGCGAGCTCACCGTCTTCGTCGCCCCGCGAGACCGGCACCGATCGGGTCTGCAGGTTGCGGCGGGCGATCGGCAGCTCGATCTCAAGCATGCCGTCGACGTAGTTCGCGCGGGCCGCCTCGGACTCCACGTCGACCCCGAGTTCGATCACGCGCTCGAACGGGCCATGCTCGATCTCGAGCTGCTGGTAGACGCGACCCTGCGCCACCACCGGCGGGCGTCGACCGGCGATGCGCACGATGCGGCCCTGCACGTCGACCGTGAGTTCGTCGAGGGTGATGCCAGCGAGATCGATCGCGACCACCGCCGCCGCAGGCGACTGCGTGTAGTACACGTCGACGCGCGGGGTGAAGCCGGCGCGCCGCGGCGTGAGCGCGCGGTCAAAGACGTCGCCGAACAGCTCATCCATCTCCCGGCGCATGCGGTCGAAGCCGGCGAAGAGATCACGGTCGGTCCCCATCGGGGACCAAGCCTAGCCCGCCGTGGCCGATCGGGTCCGGCGAGCGGGCTAGAACGCGAAGGTGGCCCCGGGCACGGCGCGGACCGTACCTGGGAAGAGCGCAGCGGCCTGCGACACGAGCTGCTCGCGGGGAAGCTCGTCGCTCATGTGCGTGAGGACCAGCTGACCGACACCGGCAGCCTGAGCGATCTCGGCCGCCTCGACCGACGTGATGTGGCCGCGAACGCCCTCCTCTGGCGCGAGCAGCGTCGCCTCGATGACGAGCACGTCGGCGTCGGTCGCGAAGTCGATGATGCGCTGGTTCGGCCGGTGGTCGGCGCCGAACACGAGGGTGCCGCCTGCATCGGTGCGGACGCGCACGGCGTGCGTCGGAACGAAGTGCGGGACGGGCGTGAAGTCGACGGTGAGCGATCCCACCTGCACCGGTTCGTCGGCGGAGTACTCCTCGACGGCATACGCGTGGTCGAGCAGCTCGGCACGGTCGATAAGGTCGAAGATCGCGCGCATCCGCTCCGTCGCACCGGGAGGCAACAGCAGGCGCGGCCGTCGCGACTCGCCCTTCAGCGCGCGCGGCGAATAGAGCAGCGCGTACGCGAACGGCAGCAGGTCGAGCATGTGGTCGCCATGCGTGTGGGTGATCGCGATCGCGTCGACCGACAGGTAGTCGCAGTGCTCGCGCAGCTTCGCGAACGCACCGTTGCCGCAGTCGACGAGCAAGCGCGTGCCGGGACCGTCGACCAGATACGCCGAGCACGCTTCGCCGACGTTCTGCCACGAGGGCGAGCAGCCCAGGACGGTGAGGTTTCCACTCGCGTCGGCCACCCCGGCGGACTCTATCCGCCAGTGCGGTTCGGCGGTAGCCAGCCGCGCGCCAGGGGGTGCACGCACCCGCGGCGCCGCCGACGGCTCAGGCCATCAGCATCGGCTGCTCGGGGCGAACGCCCGGGCGCCGACGCGGCGCGTGGCGCGGCGCATGACGCGGCGCGGTGTGCGGCAGCGGTGCGGCCGGGGCCGGCGCCGTGTCGGCCATGCGGAACGCGAAACGGAGCTGGCGCTGCGGCTGCAGGCCCTCCGGCGAGTCCGGGCGGAATGTTGCGCACGGCGCATCGAGCTCAAGTGCACAGAGTTGCTGCCGACCAAAGAAGCAGCCCTCACAGGAGGGCTTCGGGTCTGATGCGCGGTGAGCTGGGGCCATGATGCGGGGTGCCCGGCGACGGGGCTCCGCTAGCCAAGCAAGTCTCCTGCCACGATGCGACCGGCGTTCCCGCTCAGAGCGGAAAACGCGCTCCTGGGGGGACAGCGGAAAAACCCGCTCAGAGCGACAGACGCCCGTGCAGCGGCCGTTGCTCGTGCAGGACTTCGCCCACGGCCGTCGACCACCGAGAGCCCGGCGGTTGCCGACAGGCGCCCGGCGGCCGACGATCCAGTCGCCCGCGGCGACCGTAGGCTTGCGACATGCGGACGCTCCTAACGGGCATCACCGGCTACGTCGGCAGTGAGCTCATCACCCCACTCAGTCTCGCGGGCCATGACCTACGCGGGCTCGCCCGCAACCCTGCCGGCGCCGACCCGCGCGTTCCGACCGTACGGGGCGACCTCGACACCGGCGACGGGCTGGCCGAAGCCCTCGAAGGGGTCGACCTGGCCTATTACCTCGTGCACTCGATGGAGGGCGCCGCAGACTTCACCGGCCGCGAGCAACGGGCCGCCCGCCGGTTCGCCAAAGCCGCCGCCGAGGCCGGAGTTCCGCGCATCGTCTACATGAGCGTGCTCACACCCGACAAGCCGGAGTCCGAGTACTCCGATCACGTCCGTAGCCGAGTCGCGGTGGAGCAGGCGCTCGCCGCCGAGGGCGCCGACGTCGTCGTCCTGCGAGCGTCGATCGTGATCGGCGCGCGGTCGCGGTCCTTCCGCTTCCTCTTGCGACTCGTCGAGCGGCTGCCCGTGCTGCTGCTGCCGCCGTGGCGCGCACACCGCACCATGCCGATCGACGAACGCGACCTCGTGCGTGCACTCGTACGCGCCGCTACCGCCGACGTGACGAGGCCCCTCTCGATCTTCGATGCGGTCGGGCCCGACGAGGTCACCTACGAAGCGCTGATCGAGCGGATCCGCGACCACCTGCTCGTCGGTCGCCCTACCGTGCCCTTCCCAGCCAGCGTGACCGCGATCGCCGCCCCGCTGGCCGCAGCCGTGGCCGGCGAGGACCTCGGACTCGTCCACCCCCTGATGAACAGCCTCACCTCCGATCTGCTGCCCCGCCGCCCCGACCCGCACGAGGTCGATCTCGGCGTGCCGCGCCACCACCTCGACGCCGCGATCGAGCACGCGCTGCGCGGACACGAACCGACGAAGGACGAGGCCTGACCGTGGCACCTGTCGATGTGACGATCGATCTCGACGCGGAGCCCGCAGCCGTGTTCGCGTACCTCCTCGACATGCAGAAGACGCCCGAGTGGGTAACGATCTGCCGCGCTGTCCTCAGCGTCGATCCGGGGGACCCCAAACCGGGGTGGCGATGCAAACAGCGCTACGTACTTCGCGGCGCACCGTTCGTCGTCACGTGGCAGCTCGACACCCTCGAGCCCCACCGACACATCAGCTGGACCGGTCGCGGCCCGGCCCGCTCCAAAGCCAGCATCCAAGAGGACCTCGAACCCCTGCCGGGCGGCGGAACGCGCCTGCGCTACCGCAACGAGTTCGCTGCACCAGGCGGCCTCCTCGGTATCGCAGCATCACGCGCATTGGTGGGTGACACCCCAGAGCAGGAGGCCATCAAGTCATTGGACCGGCTCGCCGCCCTCTTGGCCACGGACTGAGACATATCCGTACAGAGGTACGTGAGCGCTGCACGGGCCGCAGGCGACTCACTGCGTATCGCGTTGAACGGATACCGAGCAGCGCCTCACCGCAAAAATCAAAACTTTTGGCTCCGCCACCGGCGCATGTTGTACGGTGCTCACTGTGTGAAGGATCCCCCGCCTTCCACGAAAAGGAGCACACAATGTCTGATTTCCTCGATAGCAAGAAGACCGAGATCAAAACTCGGCTCGAGGAGCTAAAGGGCGCTGTTGAAGAACACGCCCGTCTGCAAGCCGCACTCGACGCCCTCGAAGGCGTCAGCCGTGGAGGAACCGCCACCGCGACCGCGCCCCGCCGCGGACGCCCCCGTGGCACCGGCACCCGCGCGCAGGAGGCCATCGAGGCCGTCACGAAGGAGCCGGGCCTCACCGCCGGCGAGATCGCCGAGCGCATGGGCATCAACCAGAACTACCTCTACCGCGTTCTCCCCGCCCTCGAGCAGGACGGCAAGCTGGAGAAGCGTGGCCGGGGCTGGTACTTGCCCGGCTCGTAGGCTTCAGCCTTTCGCATAGAGGGCCCCGGGTCCCGCTCAGATGCCGAG
>JAEZDB010000395.1 GCA_023429855.1 Actinomycetes bacterium | reverse complement strand
CCAGCAGGCCGACCACAACCGCAGCGCGAGCCGCGCCGCCGAGCGCACCCCCGACGGCAATCCCCGCCGCCATGAGCGCCCACGCCAGCGCAGGACGCGGGACCTGCGACGCCTCGGGCACGCCGAGTCTTGCCGCCGCCCGGGCGACCAGCCAACCATGAACCCGCGCGACGGCCGCGCTCACAGTTCGAGCTGCTCCTTCAAGCTGGCGAGGCGCTTCTCTCCCACACCGGAGACCTCGTCGAGCTGGTCGAGCTTCGTAAAGCCTCCGAGCTTGGTCCGCAGCTCGATGATTGCCGCGGCCATGGCCGGCCCGACCCCGTCGAGGCCGTCGAGCTGCTCGGCCGTCGCCGAATTGACGCTGACTTTGGCCCCACTCGCCTGCACCCCAGCGGCCGACCCGCCACCGGCGGCGGCGCTCGCGCCTCCAGCCCCGGGCCCCGCACCGCTCCCCGCGAGCCGCGGGACGATGATCTGCCGGCCGTCGGTCAAGCGCGCCGCCAGGTTCACCTGCGTCAGGTCAGCGTCGGCCGTCAGCCCGCCGGCCCGCTCGACCGCGTCGATCAGCCTCCCCGGCGCACGCACCTTGTACACGCCCGGTCGTTTGACCGCACCCGCGACATGGACGACATAACGCTTGATCGGCGGCGTCGTCTGCGTCGCCCCGGTCGCGTCGCCGCCAGTCGCACCGTGTGCTGCTCCAAGCCCCGGTCCGCCGAAGGCCGCAGGCGCCGCCGCGTCTTGTTTGGGGCCGGCCAGCAGCCACAGGGCGCCCAGGAGCACCAGCGCCAACGCACCGCGTCCCCAGCGCCGAGCAACGTCCAACAAGTCCACGCCCGCGACGCTAAGGAAGCAATCTCCTCAAGACAGCACCGAACTGCACCAACTCTGCGCAGGCTTTGCGCGAGCTTTTCCCTCAGGCGACGTCAGTCGCGCACGTCGAGCCGCAGGTCCTCAAGGTCGAGGTCGCGCTCGATCTTGTGCAGCACGTCGGAATGGATGAAGCCGATGTCGCGCAGGCGGATGAGCTCGCGGCGCTCGGCCTGGAGCGCTTCGCGGCGCAGCCGCTGATAGGCCTGCGAACGGTCTTCGAGCTCCCCGTCGTCTTCGTCGTCGAACCGCGCTTTGAACCGCCGGACCCGGAACTCGTACAGCCCTTTCATGCGGGTGGCCGTCTCCTCCCCGACCCACGCCTCAGAGCCGAGCTCGTCGAGGCGGGCGATCGCGGCCTTCGCGGCTTTGAGCCGCGCCTTGGCCTCTTTGGCCTCGTTCGTGCCCGGGTCGCCGAGGCCGAGCCAACCGATGATCGGCCCGAGGGCGAGCCCCTGCCCGACGATCGTGACCAGGATCACGACGTAGACGAGCAGCACGATGAGATCGCGGCCTGGGAACGGGTCGCCGGATTCCGTCACCGCGGGAATCGACAGCGCCGCAGCCAGCGACACCGCGCCGCGCATGCCGGTGAACGCGACGAGGAACTCCTCTCCGAGCGGCGGGATCGGCCGCTTCAGTTCGCGGATCTGCGTGCGCCGGGCACGGTCGTAGACGGCACGCGATCCGACCCAGAGGAACCGCACACCGACGACGGCGCCCGTAATCGCCGCGCCCCACAACATGAGCTGCTCCGTCGAGTAGAGCTCGGAGACGCCTTCGATGATGCCCGGGAGCTGCGAGCCGAGCAGGATGAACAGCGCCGCGTTGAGGACGAACATCAGCACCTCCCACACGGCGGTGGACTGCAGGCGCGTCTCCGGCGTGACGAGAATCGGCGCCCGCCACCCGAGCCAGATGCCGGCGGTGACGGCGGCCAGGACGCCGCTCACCCCGAGCGCGTTGGCCGGCAGGTAGGCGAGAAACGGCGACAGCAGCGAGATCGAGATCTCCGTCAGAGGGTCGTCGATCGGCCTCCTGATCTTGGCGATCACGAACGCGACGGCGATGCCGACGAGTACTCCGCCGATCGAGCTCACGATGAACTCGACGATCGCGTCCGGGGCGGAGAAGCTGCCGGCGACGACCGCTGCGACCGCGAACTTGAAGAGGATCAGCGCGGTCGCGTCGTTGATCAGCGACTCGCCCTCGACCACGGTCACGAACCGCTGCGGCGCACCAAGCCGACCGGCGATGGCGGTCGCCGCGACCGGATCGGTCGGCGCGAGCACGGCGCCGAGCGTGAAGGCCGCGGCCCACGACAGATCGTCGACGACCTCGTGCGCGACCACGCCGACCACCAGCATCGTCGCAACCACAAGCCCGATCGACAGCGAGGCGATCGGTTGCAGGTTACGCCGCAGATCCCGTAGCGACGAGAAGAACGCCGCGCCGTAGAGCAGCGGCGGCAAGAAGATCACGAGCACGAGATCGGGCTCGAGCTCCACGCGCGGCAGCCCGGGGACGAAGCCGAGCCCCAGCCCGCCGAGCACCAGCACGATGGGGTACGGGACCGAGACGTAGTAGGCGACGAGCAGCAGCACCGTCACCAGAGCGAGCACGCCAGCAAGCGCGGCCTGGTCGGTCCCGCCATGCCCCGAGGAGGCGAGGACCGACAGCAGGTCGAGGCCGAAGGGCGGCGCGCTGATCGCGGTTACCTCACGACGAAGTTGACGAGCTTGCCTTGCACCACGATCACCTTCACGACGGTCTTGCCGTCGAGGTGCGTGGCCACGTTGGGCTCGCTGCGGGCGAGCCGCTCAAGCTCGGCGTCGTCGGCGTCCGCGGGCGCCGTCACGCGGCCGCGGACCTTGCCCATCACCTGGCAGACGAGCTCGATCTCGTCGGCGGTGAGGAACTGCTCCTCGGCCACCGGCCACGGCTCCTCGAACAGGCGCATGCCGCCGTTCAGAAGCGCATACGCGTCCGTCGTGGAGTGCGGCGCAAACGGGTACAGCAGCGAGTTGGCGGTCGACAGCGCGAAGCGCACGACGGCGGGCTCGGCGTCGCCGCGTTTGGCAGGCGAGACCTCGTTGAGCAGCTCCATCACGGCCGCGATCGCGGTGTTGAAGTGGAACCGCTCGCCGACGTCGCCGGTCACCTTGTCGATCGCCCAGTGCGCCTTGCGCAGCAGGCGCAGGCCGTCGGCATTCGGCTCCGCCGGCAGGTCGCCCGCCTCGAGCGTGTCGGCCGCCTCGGCGCTCATGCGCCACAGGCGGGCGATGAACTTGCTCATCCCCTCGACGCCCTCGTCGCTCCAGTCCGCGTCCTGCTCAGGCGGGCCCATAAACAGCACGTAGGTGCGCAGGGTGTCGGCGCCGTAGCGGTCGACCATCACGCGCGGGGAGACGACGTTGCCCTTGGACTTGGACATCTTCGCCCCGTCCTTGGTGATCATCCCCTGCGTGAAGAGCGCACCGAACGGCTCGCGCGCAGAGATCAGGTCCATGTCGGCGAGGGCCTTGGTGAAGAACCGCGCGTAGAGCAGGTGCAGGATCGCGTGCTCGACGCCGCCGATGTACTGGTCGACCGGCATCCAGCGGTCGACGACCTCGCGCGCGAACGGCGCCTGGTCGTTCTTCGGGTCGGTGTAGCGCAGGTAGTACCACGACGAATCGACGAACGTGTCCATTGTGTCGGTCTCGCGCTTGGCCGGCGCGCCGCAGGTCGGGCAGGTCGTGTTGACCCAGTCCTCGGCGGCCGCCAGCGGCGACTTGCCCTTGGGCTTGTACTCGGTGACGTCGGGCAGCTCGACCGGGAGCTGGTCCTCTGGCACCGGCACGGCGCCGTGCTCGTCGCAGTGGATGATCGGAATCGGGCAGCCCCAGTAGCGCTGGCGGGACAGCAGCCAGTCGCGCAGGCGGTAGTTGACCGTCGCGCTCCCCTTGCCCTCGCGGTCGAGCCAGGCGGTGATCTGGTCCAGCGCCTCGCGGTTCGGCACGCCGTCGAACTGCGGCGCGCTGTTGATCAGCGGACCGTCGCCGGTGTACGGCAGCTCGGTCTCGGTGCCCTCGGCGGCGTCCGGGTCGGCGATGACCTGCTTGAGCGGCAGGTCGTATTTCTTGGCGAACTCGTAGTCGCGGGCGTCGTGCGCCGGGACGGCCATGATCGCACCGGTGCCGTAGTCCATCAGCACGTAGTCGGCGACGAACATCGGCAGCTGCTCGCCGCTCACCGGGTTCGTGACGTGGCGGCCGAGGAAGACGCCGGTCTTCTCGCGGGAGTCGTCGCCGCGCTCGCGCGAATCGGCGGTGAGCGCCTGGCGCACGTACTCCTCCACGCGCGCCTGCTGCTCGGTGCCCTCGGCGAGTTTGAGCACGTCGGGGTGCTCGGGCGCCATCACGAAGAACGTCGCGCCGAAAAGCGTGTCGGGGCGGGTCGTGAAAACCTCGTACTCGGTACCCAGGTCCTCGCAGCGGAAGGTAACCTGCGCGCCCTGCGAGCGGCCGATCCAGTTGCGCTGCATCGTCTTCACGTGCGCGGGCCAGTCGATCGTGTCGAGGTCGTCGAGCAGCTGCTCGGCGTAGTCGGTGATCCGGAAGAACCACTGGGTCAGCTGGCGGACCTCGACGAGGGCCCCTGAGCGCTCGCCGCGGCCGTCGATCACCTGCTCGTTCGCGAGCACCGTCTCCTCGACCGGGTCCCAGTTGACGGCAGCTTCCTTGCGGTAGGCCAGGCCCTTCTCGAAGAACTGCAGGAACAGCCACTGCGTCCAGCGGTAGTACTCGGGCGTGTGGGTGCCCAGCTCGCGGGTCCAGTCGATCGAGACGCCCCAGCGGCGGAACTGCTCCTGGAAGCTCGCGATCGCCGCCTCGGTCGAGACGCGCGGGTGCTGGCCCGTCTTGATCGCGTGGTTCTCGGCGGGCAGGCCGAAAGCGTCGTAGCCCATCGGGTGCAGGACGCGGTGCCCGGTGCGGCGCTTGAAGTGCGCCACGGCGTCGCCGATCGTGTAGTTCTTGAGATGGCCCACATGCGGCTCGCCGCTCGGGTACGGCAGCATCTCGAGTACGTACGCGTCGCGATCCGTGGGGCCGTCTTCGGGCACGACCCAGGTCTGCTCTTCCTCCCAGACGCGCTGCCAGCGCGGCTCGATCTCCTGCGGGTCGTAGCGGTAGTCGGCCATCTGCCTGGGCAGGATATGTGAGGGGGCCGAAACGCGGGCGGCGGGTTCAATGCCGTGGAACGCCGAGGCCACCCACGGAGTCACACAGCCACGGCGTCCGTCACGCGTCCGCGGGAGCTTCCGCGCCGTCGACCATGGCAACCGGGCGCGGGGCGGGCAGCCACGCAGCGACGTAGAGCAGCAGGCCGGCGAGCAGGATCATCGAGAGTCCGCCGCCCGAGGTGGCCTGCCCGCCCTTGCCGCTCGCCATGAGCACGTCGCCGGGGATCGTCCATAGCGCGAGGACGGCCAGCGCCGCGACGCCGATGGCGGTGACGCCGAGAACGGCGCGGTGTTGCAGGGCGGTGGCCACGGTGACGACCAGGGCTGCGGCGAGCGCGATTCCTACGCCGAGCGGCGAGGCTCCGCCGGGCTCGCCGTTGAGCGACACCCACGGCGCCACGCTGCCGAACGCGATGAGCAGCGCGCAGCAGTACGACAACCCTCTCGCGCACAACGTCATCCCGGAGAGGATCCCAGAGGCGCGCCAACGCGTCCAACCACCACAAATTTTGCGCGGCGCTCGCAGGACTCGGGAGGGCCCCCGGCGAAGGAAACTTCCATGACGACCGGGACGCCGCGTACCCTTGCCC
>JAEZDB010000462.1 GCA_023429855.1 Actinomycetes bacterium | reverse complement strand
TTCGACGCGTCGGCGGCGCCCGGGGCACGCGACGCGGCGCCGCCGACGACCTTGGGACCGTCCCCGACCGGGTGGCTGCGACCGTCGTCGGCGTCCAGCCGTTTGGGCCACGGCAGCAAAGCGCCATACGGTTGTGCCGGATCGACGGCGTCGAGGACCACCGGCGGGCGCCGCTCGAGGGACCGGTCCTCGAAAGCGCGAAGGCGGTCGACCGCACCGGGCAGCGCGAACTGCGCGCCGCCGAGGCCTTCGACGAAGTAGCCGCGGCGCGCGACGCCGAGGGTCTCCAGGTCGGTGAACGCGGGATACAGCGCGCTGAAGCCGCCGGGCACGCCCTCGGCCAGCACCAGCTCGCGGGTCACGAGCCCGTGGCGTTCAAGCAGCAGCTCGGCGACGGCGCGGTCGCGGTCGCGGCGGGCCGGCTCGGGCGCAAACAGCGGCGCGGTGAGCGACCAGCGCCCCACGGACTGCGCCGGGGCGGCGCCACGACGCTGCGAGAACCGTCGGCGGCCTGCGGTGGCAGCGGCCGACTGGCGGATGCGCTTCTGGTCGGCGGAGCGGCCAGCGCGCAGCGGCTGGAAGGCGTCGTTCGTCACCTCGCCCGCCCAGACGAGATCCCAGAGCGCCTCGTGCACCTCGGTCGCCGGGCTCGCGACCGCAACGAGAAGGTCGGTGAAGAAGCAGGCGCCGGCGGTGAGCCGCGCACGCAGCGCGTCGTGGAGCTTGCCCTCGGGCGGATCGATCCCGCGCGGCTGCCCCGGCACGTTGGGTCGGCCGAGCAGCGGCGCGTCCTCTCGGAAGTACAAGGCGACGCGGCCCGAATCGCGCCCGAGCGCGCCCGCGCCGACCCAGATCACCTCGCCGCTCGCGCAGAGCTGGTCGAGCCACGCCTGCGAGTACGCGCCCGTGCGCCGCGGGAACACGGCCGACTCCCACGCTGCGGCCGGCAGCGCCAGGCCCTGCAGCGGGACGAGCATGTCGCGGAGGCGATCCGGACCGGCGCCTGCGGGGGCGTGCCGGTCGACGCCGTGCCACGACGGCAGGAACGCCGCGAGCGCCCGTTGATCGGACGGCTCGATCTCCGCGCGGAGCGCGGCCAGCGACGCCCGGCGCAGGCGGCGCAGCACCTCAGGGTCGCACCACTCGCGGCCCGTGCCGCCGGGACGCAGCTCACCACGGACGAGCGCCCCGCGGGCCTCGAGCCCGACGAGCACCGGCGCAGGGTCGACGAGGTAGCGCGCGTGCAGCTCCTCGGTGGTGAACGGGCCGTGGGTCGCGCCGTACCGCTCGACGAGCCGCTCCATCGCGCCGTCGACGCGGTCGAGCAGCCGCTGCGGCAGAAACGACGGCGGCACCACGCCGAGCGCGTCGCGATACAGCCCGGCATCGTCGACGCTGACCCAGCGGTCCTGCCCGCCGATCCGCAGCACGACGGCGCGACGATCCTGCTCCAGCTCCGCCAGCAGCTCGGCAGGATCGGCGTCGGTCACGCGCTCGCCGACCTCTTCGGCCGTGAGGTCGCCGACATGCCGCAGCACCTCTTGCAGCTCGTCAGCGTCTCGCGCGCGTGCGCGCGCTGAGCGGTGCTGCAGGTCGTCTTCGACCTGGGCGAGCGCGTCGGCGTCGAGCAGGTCGCGCAGCTCCTCCTGGCCGAGCAGCTCGGCGAGCAGCTCGCGGTCGAGCGACAGCGCCGCAGCGCGCCGCTCGGCGTTGGGCTGGTCGCCCTCGTACATGTAGGTCGCGACGTAGTCGAAGAGCAGCGAGCTGGCCATCGGGCTCGCGCGGTCGGTCTCGACCTCGACGAGGCCCAGCTCGCGGGTGCGCAGCTTCGTGAGCACCTCGGTGAGCCCCGGCACGTCGAGCACGTCCTGCAGGCACTCGCGATACGTCTCCAGGACGATCGGGAACTGCGGGTGGCGCCGGGCCACCTCGAGCAGCGACTGCGCTTTGAGGCGCTGCTGCCAGAGCGGCGTGCGGCGTCCCGGGTAGGCCCGCGGCAGCAGCAGCGCTCGCGCCGCGTTCTCGCGGAAGCGGGAGCCGAACAGCGCACTCGCTCCCAGTTCGCGGACCACCAGCTCCTCGATCTGCTCCGGCTCGATCAGGATCAGGTCGCTCGTCGGGATGTCGTCGGAGTCCGGCAGGTGCAGGATCAGCCCCTCGTCGCTCCAGATCACGTCGGACTCGAGGTCGAGCTCCTCCCGGATCCGCGCGCCGATCGCCAGCGCCCATGCGGCGTGGACGCGCCCGCCGAGCGGCGAGAGCAGCACGAGGCGCCAGTCGCCGATCTCATCGCGGAAGCGCTCGAGGACCAGCGTGCGGTCGCTCGGGATCACCGTCGTGGCGTCGCGCTGCTCGCGGAGGTACTCGACGAGGTTGCGGCCCGCGCGCTCGTCGAGGTCGTACTCGCTGGCGATCGCCTCGGGCTCCGCGTCGACCGACTCGCGCGCGAACCTGCCGATCGCCTCCCCCAGCTCGCGCGGCCGCCCGACCGAGTCGCCGCGCCAGAACGGGATCGCGCCGGGCACGCCGGGCGCCGGCGTCACGACGACGCGGTCGCGCTGGATCTCCTCGATCCGCCAGCTCGACGCGCCGAGCAGGAACGTCTGCCCGGCACGCGCCTCGTGGACCATCTCCTCGTCGAGTTCGCCGACCCGGCGGCCGTCGGGCAGGACGACCATGTAGAGGCCGCGGTCGGGAATCGTGCCCGCGTTGACGATCGCCAGCATGCGCGCGCCCTTGCGCGCCCGCAGCGTGCCGGCGACGCGGTCCCACACGAGCCGCGGCCGCAGCTCGGAGAACTCCGCCGAGGGGTAGCGGCCGTCGAGCAGGTCGAGCACGGCCTCGAACGACGACTGCGGCAGCTCCCGAAAGGGGTAGGCGCGGCGCACGAGCGCGTAGACGTCGTCGACGAGCACGGCGTCGGCCGTCGGCTCCTCCTCGCCCTCGTCCTTGGCCGTCACGGTCTTGCGCCGCGAGGCCACGCTGCGGTCGGCGGCGGCCACGATCGCGACGATCTGCTGCGCGAGCACGTCGAGCGCGTTCTTGGGGATCGTGGTGGTCTCGATTGCGCCCTCCCGCATGCGCTTGGCCACGACCGCGCACTCGAGCAGGTCGGCACGGAACTTGGGGAAGATCCGGCCCTTCGCCGTCTGGTCGACCGTGTGCCCGGCGCGGCCAATGCGCTGGAGGCCGCGCGAGACCGACTTCGGCGACTCGATCTGGATGACGAGGTCGACGGCGCCCATGTCGATGCCCAGCTCCAGCGAGCTGGTCGCCACGAGGCACGGCAGCTCGCCGCTCTTGAGCAGCTCTTCCACGACCTGGCGCTCCTCGCGTGCGAGCGATCCGTGGTGGGCGCGGGCGATCTCAGGAAGCGCTGCGCCTTGGTACACGGGCGTCGGCGCACCCTGCACCTCCTCGCCCTCCATCTCGCCGGCGTCGGGCTCCAGGTCGGCCTTCGTGGCCATCGCACCCTCGAGCACCTCGGTCTGCAGCTCGGCGTCGCGGCGGTCGCGGGCCAGCTCGTTGATCCGCAGCGCCACGCGCTCGGAGAGCCGGCGGTTGTTGACGAACACCAGCGTCGACTTGTGCTGCTCGACGAGATCCAGGATCTCCGGGTAGATCGCCGGCCAGATCGACTTTCGCGTCGCCTCAGACCCCGGCACCAGGGGGTCTCGTTCCTGGGGCCTTGTGGTGCCGGGTACAGGAACGCCTGCGGCGGGCTGGTGGGGGGCGGGGTGCGGCGCCAGCGGGTCGAGCTGCTCCGTCGTCTGCTCGGGCTCGACCATCGACTCGACGGGCACGTGGATCTTGAGGTCGAGTTTCTTGCGCTCGCCGGTCTCGATGACGTTGCACGCGCGGCCGTCGCCGACGAGGAACCGCCCGACCTCTTCGAGCGGCCGCTGCGTCGCCGACAGGCCCACCCGTTGCGGGCCCGCGGCCACGAGCCGCTTCAGACGTTCGGTCCCACCCGGCAACGCCACGCCCCCCGGCAGCAGCGCCTGCGCCGGATCCAATTGGCTCCACTGCTGCTGCGCGACGAGCCGCTCGAGCGTGAGGGCCATATGCGCGCCACGCTTCGTGCCCGCCACCGCGTGGATCTCGTCGACAATCACCGCCTCGACGTGGGTCAGCAGCTCTTGCGCGCGCGACGTGAGCAACAGGTACAGCGACTCAGGCGTCGTGATGAGGATGTCGGGCGCGCGGCGCAGCATCCTCGCGCGTTCGCGCTGCGTGGTGTCGCCGGTACGCAAGCCCACCTCGAGCTCGGCGCCCGTGGCCTGCTGGATGCCTGCGAGCGGCGCGCGCAGGTTGCGTTCGACGTCGTACGAGAGCGCCTTCAGCGGCGACACGTAGACCACGCGGACCTTGCGATCGGTCTCGCCCTGCGGTGACGCCGCCAGGCGGTCGAGCGCCCAGAGGAACGCGGCGAGCGTCTTGCCGGCGCCGGTCGGCGCGCTGATCAGGGTGTGATCGCCGCTGGCGATGGCCGGCCACGCGGCCTGCTGGACCTTGGTCGGCCCCGCAAAGGCACGGCCGAACCAGTCGCGCACCGGCTCGGTGAAGGCGTCCATGGCGCCGGTGGTCTGCGCCTTCGGTTCACCTGGGTGCGAGGCGGTGGCCATCGCATCAGCCTACGACCGCCGGCCAGCCATTGATCACTGATCTTCCGGTCTACTGCGGACGAGCCATTCCACCAAAGAATGGACATGGCATGAGGGCGTCCAAGCCCCGGCCAGAAAGGTTTAGCTGATCGAACCAGTTGCCGAGAACTTGGCCAAGGGCTGCCACAGCGCAGCAGAGCTCTGCCACGGAGGCAAGCTCGAATCCACCGCCAAGACTTCCCGGCATCTTCATGGACTCAACCGCCACCACTCCTGACCCAGACAGCGTTGCGCCGCCGATCGCGGCCGTGCCCGTTCGGACCAATCAGGCCGGCGCCAAGCGCGTCGTGGTGAAGCGCGCCCGCCCAGCAGCGACCCGACGCACCGCGCCCAGCAGCCAGATCACCTTCTCGGTCGACGGTGCGGCCCGCGTCCTGATCTTCATCGGCGTCTACGCCCTGGCGGTCGCCTGGGGCATGTCGCTCGCCGGTGCCGACGGCATCACCGCCTGGTACCCCGCGGCTGGCGTCGCGATTGCTGCGGTGACCCTTGGCGGCACGCGTTGGATCGCCGCCGTCGCTGCCGCTGCGATCGTCTCGATTCCGCTGCACCCGAACTACGCGGACTTGGCCACCGGCGTCACGGGCGCCCTCTTGATCGCGGGCGTCTACGGCGGCGCGGGCGTGCTGCTGAACCGAGTTCTCGACCCCGCCCGCCCGCTCGCACGCGTCAACGACGCC
>JAEZDB010000365.1 GCA_023429855.1 Actinomycetes bacterium | reverse complement strand
GGCGAGGTCTACGAGCACCTCATCGCGCAGCAGCGCGCGGGGCGGCAGGTCGGCGGCCTGGGCGACGCCCTCGCGCCACGCGGCCAGCTCGCGAAGGGTCGCCAGTTGCGGGCCCGACATCGCCCCTGAGCCGCGAACGCGCTCCCACGGCTCCTGCGGTTCGTCGCGCACCGCCAGCCGCGCGCGGCGGGAACACTCCTCCAGCGCCCATTCGAGCAGGTCGCTCCGCTCCAGTTGCTCCTGGAGCGCGGTGGCGACGGCGGGGAGGAAGCGCACGTCGTCCGCCGCGTAGGCGAGCTGCTTGCGCGAGAGGGGCCGCTGATCCCACTGCGTGAAGGTGAGCCCCTTGCCGAGCTTCACGCCGACGACGTGCTCGACGAGCTTGGCGAGGCTGGTGGGATAGGGAAGGGCGCAGAAGCCGGCGATGATCTGCGTGTCCACGACGTTCGACGGCTCGACGCCTGCGAGCCGCACGGCGGGCTCGAGGTCCTGGTCGCCGGCGTGGACGATCTTGCGAACCGACGCGTCTCCGATGAGTCGCCAGAAGGGGAGCAGGTCGATCTCGCCCATCGGGTCGATCAGCACGATCCGGTCGGCGGTCGCGACCTGGATGAGGCAGAGGCGCGGGCGGTAGGTGCTTTCGCCGATGAACTCGCTGTCGTATGCGAAGGCAGGCTGGGCCCGCAGATCATCGACGAGCGCCTCGAGCTCCCGCGTGGTGGCGATGAAATCGGGCTTGCCGCGCGGGATGAGGGGGCTTTCGGGGAGCGTTCCGTAGCGTGGCGCAGGCTCGGCGTCGTCGTGAGCCAGCTCGTGGGAGCTTTCGCGGAATCGGCTGCGGACGCTGCGCAGGCGGCGCGTGGTGGCGTCGTCGTCACCGCCTCGGCCCCGGGCGTGGGCGCTCTTGCCGGGCTTGTCGTCCGCGACGGGTTGGGGATCTTCGACGGGTTTCACAGTCCAGAGGATATGGACCCCGGGCGATTGGGGCGGACCTGCACCGCTTGCGACAGCGGTTGGGCGCGATACCCGAGCGGTCCGGGAAAAGGGGCGTCTGGGCGGCGCGGATGCGGCTGGCGGTCGATAAACGTCGAGATGACGTCCTATTCCGGCGACGCAAAGTAACTTTGCATCGATGCAGAGCGACTCTGCATCGACGCAGAGCGACTCGGTATCGACACAGAGCGACTCGGTATCGATACAGAGCGACTCGGTATCGACACAGAACGACTCGGTATCGATGCAGAGCGGCTCAGTCTCGATGCAGAGCGGCTCGGTATCGATGCAGAACGGCTCGGGGTCGACCGTGAGCCGCCCGATGCCGGGGCTGGGTCGGCCGCGGGGGCGCTGTTTTTATCAGCCCGCGGCGACCGCCTGCCTGAGGTGCTGCTCGACGAGGCCGGCGAGGCGGCGCTCCTTGCGGTTCTCCCAGTTGCGCTTGTGGTAGCCGTAGCCGACGATGAGCGGGACGGCGAGGGTGGCCTCGCTGTAGACCATCTGCTCCTCGGCGATGTCCACCTTGCCCCAGCTGCACGCCTCCTTGAGCGTGCTGCCGGAGAGCGCGCCGTCGCGCGGGTCGGCGACGGTGACCTGGATGGCGTACTTGTGCATCGAGGGCTCCTTGCCGAAGATGTCGGCGGCGACGGCGATGTCCTGGGCGAAGTTCTTGGGCACGCCGCCGCCGATCATGAAGAGGCCGGTGGCGTCGATGCGGTCCTTGATGAAGCAGAGTTCGTAGAAGTCGCGCGCCGAGTCGTGGCCGAGCATGGTCGTCTCGCCCGCCTCGATGCGCTGCTTCTGGTGCTGGATGATCCCGAAGCCGGCGGAGCAGTCGCTGAAGGCGGGCACGTAGATCGGCACGCCCTTGCGGTAGGCACTGTGGACGACGCTGCGCCCGTCTCCCTTGACGCCGCCGTTGTTCTCGAGCCAGCGGCCCATCTCCCAGATGAACTCGCGGCTGGAGTAGGGGCGCGGCTCCAGCTCGTTGCAGATGTCGCGGACGGTGTCGTCGCAGACGCGCAGCTCCTCCTCGTCGATGAAGGTGTCGTAGATCCGGTCGATCATGAGCTCGCGCAGGCCGTCGTCGTACATCCCGCTCTTGTACTCCTCGGGCGCGATGTAGTGCTTGTAGCCCAGGGCCTCGAAGAAGTCCTGGTCGACGATGTTCGCGCCGGTGGAGACGATCGCATCCACCATGTTGCGCTCGATCATTTCGACGATCAGGTACTTCAGGCCCGCCGAAACCATTGAGCCGGCGAGGCAGAGGATGATCGCGCAGTCGGTGTCGGCCAGCATCTTGTCGAAGATGCGGCTGGCGCGGTTGAGGTCGCGGCTGCTGAAGGCCAGGCCCGCCATCGCATCGACCAGGGGCACGACGTCGTGCCGCGTAATGTCAATGTGCTGAATCGTCTCGGAGAGGATTTCCTGCTTGGGCGGGAGCGGGTGAGGCGGACCGTAATTGGCTTGCGTTTCCTTGCTGCGGCTCATGGCGTTCTCCTAGGATTCCGTTGTACGGGCCAACCATAGGGCGCGACAACGCCCCAACCGCGCGGCCGTGAGGTGGCAGGGCGGTAAGATCGCCGCATGGCAGAGGGAAACGGTGCTTCACGGACGGTGGCCCAGGTGATCCGGGCGCGGGCGCGGCTTGCATTGCGCGCCGAGCAGGCATGGGGCACGGGCGCCCTGTCCGGCGT
>JAEZDB010000346.1 GCA_023429855.1 Actinomycetes bacterium | reverse complement strand
GTCTCTGCCTCAGTTCGCGCCAAGGCGGGGGCGGCCGGGTAGCGCCTCCCTGACGGGCGCTGATGCCCACTGCTGTTTGTGGCATGCGCAGTGTGTGTCACATAGGGTGGAGGTGGATGACCGCGTTCCCGCAGTACGTCCCGCCGCCGCCCGTCGAGCCGCTGGCGCTCGACCAGCCCAAGCAGCTCGGGCCGCTCCTGGAGAGCGGGTGGAAGGTCTGGCGGATGCGGCCGAGCGTCTTCTTCCTCACGGCCGCCTGGATCGTCCTGCCGCTCGAGCTGGTCCTGGTTGGATTGCTTGGCGGCGGCTTCCACGACCCGAACGGCGCTGGTGATCCGGTCTGGACGGGCGTGAGCTCGTTTGTGGAGTTCGCGATCGGCAGTCCGCTGATCACGGCGATCCACGCGCTGGCGGTCTTGGCACTCGCCCGGAGCGAAGCGGTCACCACCGGGTCGGCCTTCCGCATGGGCCTCGCGTCGCTCGGGCGCGCGGTGCTCACGACGATCGTCTACTTCTTCGCGATCG
This sequence comes from Actinomycetes bacterium, assembly GCA_023429855.1. Classification (GTDB taxonomy): domain Bacteria; phylum Actinomycetota; class Thermoleophilia; order Solirubrobacterales; family Solirubrobacteraceae; genus JAGIBJ01. The sequence continues at coordinate 6,165 of JAEZDB010000346.1, read as the reverse complement.
TGCTCGGGACGCTCTTGCTGATCTTGCCCGGCATCTTCATCGCCGTCGCCGGGCTCTTCGCGCCGCAGCACGCGGTCCTCACGGGCGACGGACCGATCGCCTCGCTCAAGGCCAGCGTGCGGATCGTGCGCACCAACGGCTGGTGGCGGACCTACGGCTACGTCCTCGTCATCACGCTCATCGGCGCAGCCGTCGCCGCCGCGGTGGTGATCCCGCTCGCCGTGGTCTCGCTCGTCGCCGGCGAACCGAGCGACTTCGGCCTGGTGGCGGTGCCGCTCACGGCGGTGATGAACGCGGCCGTCGCCTCATGGACGGCCCTCGCAACGACGCTCTTGTACTTCTCTTGGCGCACGCGTGCGAACGACCCGTATCGCGCGCCGGGTCTTCCTGAATCGTCGCCGGCAGCGTCACCGGATTGGCCGGGCGAGGCGCAGCAGCCCACACCTGGTCTCTGACCTCAGCGACCAGCCCCGAGCCCCTTTTTGTCTGGCCGCTCGTTGGACAGAACGCCGCCAATCGGGCAAGCCTGGGCATTCCGGCCGTTTTCAGCTCCAGACCGCTGGCGCACGACCGATACGCGGATTACCGCCAATGTCGTCGACCACCATGAGCAACGAGGTCCTCCGCGTCCGTCTGGAGGAGCACCACGCCGCCCTGTTCCGCTGGGTCGTGCTCGCGGCGCTGTCGATGGGCGGGCTCGCCGTCGAGATCGCGCTGGCCATGCCGACCGTCACCGCGACCCACGAGTGGCCGGTCCACCTGGTCGCGGCCGGCTTCTTCGGGCTCGGGATCGCCGGTTTCCTCGTGCCAAGCTCATTGACGAAGCACCCGACCGTCGTGGCGTGGGTGCTGGTGATCGTCTGCTCGATCCAGATCTCCGTGCTCGTGGCGGTCGCCCGCGGCGTCCCGACGCTGCCGCTGTTCTACGCCTGGCCGCTGATGGCCGGCAGCTTCCTGCTCTCCAGGGGCATGTTCGCGGGCTCGATGCTGTTTGGCACGGCCAGCTATGCGGTCGCGCTGCTGCCGGTCTTCCACGAGGGCGACCCGTTCCCGTACGTGACCTTCGTGCTGGTGCTCGTGGCGCTCGCCTTCATCCTCGGCGCCGTCCGTCTGCTCTCGGAGTCGAGCGCGAAGCTCCTGAACGACATCCGCGTCGCCGCGAACTTCGACCCGCTGACGGGCGTCCACAACCGTCGCAGCTTCGCCGAGCACTCCGAGGCGCTCTGGGCCGCCACGACCTCCGATGAGCCCCTCGTGGCGCTCGTCCTCGACCTCGACCACTTCAAGCACGTCAACGACCAGTTCGGCCACGCGGCCGGAGACGCGGTCCTGCGGACCGTCGGCGAGATCCTCCGGGCCGTCTTCCCGCGGACCTGCCTCGTGGCCCGGATGGGGGGCGAGGAGTTTGCCGTGCTCTGCCCCGGCAGCACGATCGACGAGGCGCTGAGCTGGGCGGAAGACATCCGCGGTCTGCTCCGCGACGCCAAGCCGCTCGACGGCACGGTGATCACCGTCAGCATCGGCATCGCCACCAGCGACGCGGCCAGCGGCGTGGAGTCGCTCATCGACATCGCCGACCGCGCGAGCTATGCCGCCAAACGCGCCGGCCGCGACCGCGTGATCGTCGCCGACGCACCGCCGCGCCTGATGCGCGCCTGACCGGCTTGCCGCAGCACGCCGTTGGCGCGCTCGCGCTCTGCCGGTGCGCCCGCGCCGCCCGGTAGCCTCGCGCCCGTGGACCCGATCGAACTTCTCTTTCGCGGCTCGATCGTGGTCATCGCCGTGGGCTGGGCCATCCGGCTCGTCGCGATCGTCGTCGTCCCGGTCAACCGCCGCCCCACGTCGGCGACGGCGTGGCTCATGCTCGTCTTCCTGTTTCCGTTCTTCGCGCTCGTCGCGTTTCTGCTGATCGGCAACCCCAAGCTGCCCAAGGACCGTCGCGAAAAGCAGCGCCAGGTCAACAACCGCATCCTCGAGGCGACCGCGTCGATGCGGCTCGTGCCGCACGACGACCCCGGCCCGCGCTGGTTGGCAGCGACCGTCCGGATGAACCGCAACCTCGGGGCGATGCCGCTGGTCACCGGCAACAAGGCGCGCCTGATCGCGGACTACGACGCGGGCTTCGACGAGATGGCCGCGGCGATCGACGAGGCGACCGACTTCGTCCACTCCGAGTTCTACATCTTCGCCCTCGACGACACGACGCGCCCGTACTTCGCGGCGCTTGAGCGGGCCATCGCGCGCGGGGTGAAGGTGCGAGTGCTGTTCGACCACATCGGCTCGCGTGGCATCCCCGGCTACAAGGCGACGAAGGCCGAGCTCGATCGGATCGGCGCCGACTGGGCGCCGATGCTGCCCGTGATGCCGCTCAAAGGCAAGTACCAGCGGCCCGACCTGCGCAATCACCGCAAGCTGCTCGTGATCGACGGCAAGGTCGGCTTCGTCGGCTCGCAGAACCTGATCGACCGGACCTACAACAAGAAGAAGAACATCAAGCGCGGCCTCATGTGGCACGAGCTGATGGTGCGCCTCGAAGGCCCGATCGTCGGCGGGATCAACGCGCTGTTCCTCACCGACTGGTTCAGCGAGACCGACGAGGCGATCCTGCCCGAGCTTGAGTCCGACGTCGATTTCGACGCGCAGACCACCCTCGAGTGCCAGATCGTGCCGAGCGGCCCCGGCTTCGACGGCGAGAACAACCTCAAGCTCTTCAACACGCTGCTCTACAACGCCGAGAAGCGCGTGAGCATCACGAGCCCGTACTTCGTGCCCGACGAGTCGCTGCTGCACGCCGTGATCTCAGCCGCCGACCGCGGCGTGCCGGTCGAGCTGTTCGTCTCGGAGATCGGCGACCAGGGGTTTGTCTTCCACGCCCAGCGCTCGTACTACGAGGCGCTGCTGCGTGCCGGCGTGCGGATCTACCTCTACCCGCCGCCCTACATCCTCCACGCCAAGCACCTCTCGATCGACGACGAAGTCTGCGTGGTCGGGTCGAGCAACATGGACATGCGGTCCTTCGAGCTCAACCTCGAATCGACGCTGCTCGTGAGCGGGTCCGACTTCGCCGCCGACATGGCGCTCGTCGAGGACGGCTACCGCGCGATCTCGCGCGAGCTCACGCTCGAAGACCACATGGCGAGGCCGTTTACGGGCCGGGTCTTCGACAACATCGCGCGGCTCACCAGCGCGCTGCAGTAGCGCCCGTCAGCGGGGCACGAGGCGCACGACGATCGACTTGCTCGTCGGCGTGTTGCTGCGCTTGGCGACGCTGCGCAGCGGCACGAGCGGGTTCGTCTCGGGGTAGTAGGCCGCGGCGCAGCCGCGCGCCGTCGGGTAGGCGACGATGCGGAAGTCGTCGGCGCGGCGCTCGGTGCCGTCGAACGTGTCGGCCACAAGGTCGACCTTCTGCCCGTCGGCAAGCCCGAGTTTGGTGAGGTCTGACGGCCGCACGAACACGAGCCGGCGCCCGCCTTTGATGCCGCGGTAGCGGTCGTCGAGGCCGTAGATCGTCGTGTTGTACTGGTCGTGCGAGCGCAGCGTCTGCAGCAGCAGGTGGCCGGGCGGCACGACGATCGGCTCCACGGCGTTGACCGTGAGGTGGGCCTTGCCCGACGGGGTGTCGAACGTCTGGGAGTCGCGCGGCGGGTGCGGGAGGATGAAGCCGCCCGGCCAGCTCAGGCGACGCTCGAAGTCCTCGAAGCCCGGCACGACCGCCTCGATGTGCCGCCGGATCACGGCGTAGTCGGCGGCCATCTCGGCCCACGGGATGCCGCTATCGGGCAGGAGCCGCTCCGCCAGCTCGCAGACGATCCGCACCTCGCTGCGCACGTGCTCCGACGGTGGCGGCAGGTGCCCGCGGGTGCCGTGCACGACGCTCATCGAGTCCTCGACGGAGACGACCTGGTCGCCGTCGCGGTCGGTGCGGCCGAGCGTCGGCAGGATCAGCGCCTGCTGGCCCGTCACGGCGTGGGAGCGGTTGAGCTTCGTCGACACCTGCACGGTCAGCCGCGCGCCACGCATTGCGGCTTCGGTCGCGGGTGTGTCGGGCGTGGCCGACATGAAGTTGCCGCCCATCGCCATGAACACCTGCACGCGCCCGTCGGCCAGCGCCCCGATCGTGTCGACGACATCCAGGCCGTGCTCGCGCGGCGGCTCGAAGCCGAACTCGGAGGCAAGCGCGTCGAGGAACCCGGGCGACGGCTTCTCGTAGATGCCCATCGTGCGGTCGCCCTGCACGTTGGAGTGGCCGCGCACCGGGCAGAGCCCCGCACCGCGGCGGCCGATCATGCCGCGCAGCAGCAGCGTATTGACGATCTCCTGGATCGTCGCGACGGCATCGCGGTGCTGGGTGAGCCCCATCGCCCAGCAGACCACCGTGCGCTCCGACGCCCGCAGCAGCGCAAACGCCTCCTCGATCTCCGCGCGCGTGAGTCCGGTGGCGGTCTCGGTCGCGGCCCAATCGAGCGTCGCCAGGTCGGCCCGCAGCGCGTCGAGTCCGAGGGTGCGCTCGCGCAGGAACTCGTGGTCGAGTAGCGAGCCGGGGCGCGAGTCGTCGGCGGCGAGCAGCAGGTGGTTGAACGCGCGGAACAGCGCGTGGTCGCCGCCGAGCCGCACCTGCAGGAACAGGTCGGTGAGCTCGGTGCCGTTGCCGATCAGGCCGGCGAGCTTCTGCGGGTTGTCGAAGCGCGAGAGGCCGGCCTCGGGCAGCGGGTTGATCGTGAGGATCTTGGCGCCGCGCTCTTTCGCCTCCTCGAGCGTGGTCAGCATCCGCGGGTGGTTCGTGCCCGGGTTCTGGCCGGCGATCACGATCAGGTCGGCGTCGACGAGGTCGTTGATCGTGACCGAGCCCTTGCCGATGCCGATCGTCTCGGAGAGTGCGACGCTCGAGGACTCGTGGCAGAGGTTCGAGCAGTCGGGCAGGTTGTTGGTGCCGAAGGCGCGGACGAGCAGCTGGTAGGCAAACGCCGCCTCGTTGCTCGTGCGGCCCGACGTGTAGAAGGCCGCTTCGTCGGGCGAGTCGAGCGCGCGGAGCTCGCGGGCGATCAGGTCGTAGGCGTCGTCCCAGCTGATGGGCGCGTAGTGCGTGGCGCCCTCGGCGAGGAACATCGGCTCCGTCAGCCGGCCCTGCTGGCCGAGCCAGTAGCCCGAGCGCTCCTGCAGGTCGGCCACCGAATGCCGCGCGAAGAACGAGCGGCCGATGCGTCGCAGCGTGCCCTCCTCGGCGACGGCCTTGGCGCCGTTTTCGCAGAACTCCAGGTGGTGGGCGCCGGCCCCCGGCTCGGGCCACGCGCACCCGGGGCAGTCGAAGCCGCCCGGTTGGTTGATCTTCGCCAGGGTCTGCGCGCCGCGGGCGACGCCGAGGTGGCGCATCGTCTGCTTGGCGATCGACAGCGTCGCCGGCATTCCGACGGCGTGATCTGGCGGCGGCGACACGGAGAGGCCGGCGTCGTCCTCGGGGACGTCGTGGTCGCGGGTGGTGCGCCCGCGCCCCAGGTGCCGTTCACCGTCGCGCATGGGCTCAGCCTAGGCCCCCGCTCCGGTCAGGTTTGCAGGAGGGGTCTGCATATGTGACCGGAGGCGGGGCGCCAGCGCGGTCAGGTTTGCAGGAGGGGTCTGCATATGTGACCGGGGCCCGGGCGCCGGTTGCGGCATTTGGCAACCGGAGTACCGTGTGCGGATGGGCCCCCCGACCCGTCACCGCGTCGCGCACGCGCCTGCCACCGTGGTCGAGCCCGGTGTGCCGCCGCGGCGCCGCAGCGAGCGGCTGGCTGGGGAGGAGCCGCTCGAGATCCGCGTAGCGGTGCCCGGCGGCGAGGTGGTCGCGACGACCGCCACGATGCGCACGCCGGGTCAGGACTTCGCCCTCGCCGCGGGACTGCTGCACGCCGAGGGCGTCATCGCCGATCCCGCCGACGTCGCGGGCATTCGCTACTGCGCCGACGCCGGCACGCAGCAGTACAACGTGGTCACCGTCGACCTGCGTTACGCGCCTCGCCGCGACCTCGCCGCACGCGCCCTGATCGCCACGGCAAGCTGCGGCGTCTGCGGCAGCGCCTCGATCGACGCCCTCGCCGCGCGCATCCCCCGGATCGACGGCACCGCGACCTTCGAGGCGGCGGTGCTCGTCGACCTGCCCGGCCGCCTGCGCACGGCGCAGCCGCTGTT
>JAEZDB010000311.1 GCA_023429855.1 Actinomycetes bacterium | reverse complement strand
GCCGCTGCTCGATCTGCGGCTGCGGCTCGGCGAGGCGTCGGGCGCGATGCTCGCGCTGCCGCTGCTGGCGGCCACCGGCCAGCTGCATGCCGGCATGGCGACCTTTGCCGAGGCCGGCGTCGACGGTCCTGCCGAGGTGGCCGCAGGCGTTGTCGAGCCGGGCGATGTCTGACCACGGCTCCGAGCGCGCGAAGGCCGACACGCCGCCTGCGACGTCGCGCGGGGCCGTAGCGCTGCGCGCCCCGCTCGCGGCGGTCACGCTCCTCACGATCCTGCCGGTTCCCGCGCGTGCCCAGCGCGGTATCGGCGCTCGCGACGTCGCCGCGTCGGCGCCGTTCTTTCCGCTGGTCGGCGCCGCGCTCGGGCTGGTGATCGGGGCTCTCGCGCACGTCGTCGTCGAGCGCTCGGGCGTAACGCTTGGGGCCGCCGTCGCCGTCGTGCTCCTCGCGATCGTGACCGGCGCGCTCCACCTCGACGGCCTCGCCGACAGCGCCGACGCGCTCGGTGCGCGCGGCGGGTCGCGCGAGCGGCGCCTGGAGATCATGCGCGACTCGTCGACCGGCGCCTACGGCACCGCGGCCGTCGCTGGGTGGTTCGTGCTGACCGTGGCGGCGATCGCCGCGCTGCCGTCGGTCCAGCTGGCGGTGCTGCTGGCTTGGGCGCTGGCGCTCTCGCGCGCCCTGGCGGTCGTGCACGCGCGTGTGTTGCCTCCGGCGCGCCCCGAAGGGCTCGGCGCCGGCTTCGCCATGGGCGACGCCGCCGTCTTCGGCGCGCTGTTGATGGTCGGCCTGCTCGGCGCGGGCTTCACCGCGCTCCCGGCCGACGGTGGCGCCCTCAGCGGTCCGGCGTTCCACGTGCTCGCGCTCTCCGCGGTCGCGGGGCTTCTCGCGTTCGTCCTCGTGGCGTTCGCCGCACATCGCCTGCTCGGCGGCCGCACGGGCGACACCCTCGGCACGTCGATCGCGCTCGCCGAAACCGCAGCGCTCCTCGGCGCCGCCCTCGCTGCCAACTGATCCGAGCGGTCGCTCGTATTCGTGGCAGAATGCGGGCCGTGCCGCCCAGTCGCCGCAAGCCCACCCAGCAGCGCTCGCGCGCGACCGTCGAGCGGATCGTCGACGCGGCGGGCGAGGTCCTCGCCGACGTGGGCTACCACCACGCCTCGACGAACCGGATCGCCGCGGCGGCCGGGATCAGCCCGGGGACGCTCTACGGCTACTTCGCCGACAAGGACGAGATCGTCTCTGCGGTGATCGACCGCGTCGTCGACGGGTTCGGGGAGACGGTCGCGCCGTCGCTGCGGGCCGCTGCCACGCTGCCGGAAGACGAGGCGACGCGGCTGGTCCTCGACGCGGTCCTCACCGAGCTGACCTCTCGCGCGGCGCTGCTGGAGGCGTTCATCGACCGCGTCCCCGCCGAGACCTACGCCGAGCGCCTCGCCCACCTGCGCACGCGCGTCTCCGACGTCGCCTTCCAGCTCCTCGCCGCGCGCGTGCCCGGAGCCAGCCAGGCCGACCTCGACCGCGCGGTCTGGATGTCGGTCCGCACCACCGAGCACCTCACGATCCGCTACGTCCTCAGCGACCCGCCGCCGTTCCCGCGCGACGCGTTCCTCGACGAGCTGACTCGCACGGTCCTCGCGTTCACGCCGCCGCCCGCATCGCACTGATCCGCCGCGAGCGGCGCCGCGCTACTCCTCGACGCCGAGCTCCAGCACGCGGTCGTCGATGTCGGCCGGGTCACCGCGGCCGTCGCGGTTCGACGTCGAGAACCAGATCGTCCCGCGCGGCGACGCGGCGACCGCGCGGATCCGTCCGAGCTGGCCGTCCAAGAGCGATTCCGGCCGGTCGGCGGTACCTTCTTCGAGCCCGATCCGCCACAGCCGCTGACCGGCCAGCGCGCCGACGTAGAGCTCGTCGCCGACGATCGCCCCGCCGCTCGGCGACGACTCCGACGTCGGCGACCACGTAACGACCGGGCCCGTGTACTTGCCGGCCTGCCCGTCGCCGCGGCCCTCCACGACCGGCCAGCCGTAGTTGCGGCCACGGCGGATCAGGTTGACCTCGTCGACCTCGTTCTGCCCGAACTCGGTGGCCCACAGCCGACCAGCCGAGTCCCAGGCAAGGCCCTGCACGTTGCGGTGCCCGAGCGACCACACCGGCGAGCGCCGAAACGGGTTGCCCTCGGCTGGCGAACCGCTCGGTTCGAGGCGCAGGATCTTGCCGTTCAGCGACGCCCGGTTCTGCGACAGCTCCGGCACGCCCGCCTCGCCGACGCCGGCGTAGAGCTTGCCGTCGGGACCGAACTCGAGGGCGCCGCCGTTGTGGGTGGAGCCCTTCTGGATGCCGGTCAGGACGGTCTTCATGCGCTTCGTCGGCAGGTGCACGCGCGCGATGCGGTTGTCGCGGTCCGACGTGAAGTACAGGTACACGAAGCCGTCTTTGGCAAAGCGCGGCGAGACGGCCAGCCCGAGCAGGCCGCCCTCGCCCTCGGGCTTGACGCCCGGAACGGTCATGACCGACTTCAGCGGCCCGCCGTCGGCCGGGATCTGCACGAGCCGCCGCGAGTCGCGTTCGGTCACGAGCGCGTCGCCGTTTGGCAGGAAGCCGATGTCCCACGGGACTTCGAGGTCCTTGGCGACGAGCCGCACCTTGCCG
>JAEZDB010000268.1 GCA_023429855.1 Actinomycetes bacterium | reverse complement strand
GCGTAGCCGCGCCGCCGCCTGCATCGCCCTCGCCACGCCGCGCCGCCTCAGCCGCCGCCTTGTCGCGCGCGATCGAAGCTGCACGCAGCCGCTCGGCGGCCACGTGCAGCAGCACGGGCCCGTCGGTCGCATCATCAGGCCACGTCGCGACGCCCGTCGCCGACTTCAGCCGCCAGCCCTTCAAGTCCAACCCGGCCATCACTGCACTCACGGCGTTAACCGACGGCACGACAGCCTCCGACGACGTCTCCGGCAGCACCACGCAGAACTCGTCATCGGCGGGACGCGTCACGACGGCGCGCTTCGGGAGCGCCTCGATCAACCCGGTCGAGATGCGGTCGAGCAGATCATGGGTCGCCGACATGCCCTCGCGCTGCACAAAGGCCTCCAGGCCCTCGAGGTCGAGGAGGATGATGCTGATCGCCTCGCGGTCGCTGCGGTGCTTCTCCACCTCGTCGATGAGCAGCTCGTCGAGCAGGCGGCGGTTGCCCAGGCCGGTCACCGGGTCACGGCGCACGAGCCGCTCGAGCTCCTCGCCCTGCGCCTCGGCCGCCTCAAACACCGAGAGGCACGAGAAGGCCTGCACCCAGTTGCCCGCGATCAGCATGAGCAGCGCGATCACGGTCGTCTGATTCACGACGTCGGCGAAGATCCCAGCGAGCGCGATCGCGAAGAAGAGCACGCCCATGACGGCCATGTGCGCGGCGATCTCAAATCGGCTCTGCAGCCGCACCGCCGCCAGCGGCGCGATGAACATCGTCCCGCCCACGGCCGCAATGCCAGCGGGCTGAATCGCGACAAACGCGATCGCCGGCAGCACGTAGGTCGCGGCGATCACGAGGTGGTTCTCGACGGTGCCGATCGCGGGCGGCCGCATCATCAGGTGCAGGACCGACACGAGCATCAGGCCCAGGCCGAACGCGACGGCGCGGCTCGTCGGCGCGTCGGGCATCGCCACGGCCGCGACGAGCGTCACGACGGCAAAGAGCGCGTAGACGCCGCCCTGGATCGACCACACCTTGCGGTTCAGCGCCAGCTCCTGCCGCGAGAGCCTCCGCAGGATCGGTGCGGGGGCGGCGCTCACCACGCGGCCTCCTCCACGCGCGCGCACGCACGAGCAACCAGCTGCGACCGGCTCCACGCTGCCGGCGGGGACGCCGGCCGATGCACCGCAAGGGCGTTCATCGAGGGATCGTCCGCCTCTGTGCGAGAACGCGCAACGGGAACATCTGCCGAGAGTGACAGACCGACGCACGCCGTTGCTACATCGGTGGCGCTTTGGGCGCGAACCAGATTCGCCCGCGATATCGGCGCCAATGCCCAGTTACCTGCCTCCCTGGACGCCTCGCACGAACTCGTGCGGCGCGCAACCGCCGCTGCACTCAAAGGCGCCAGGCGCGCCGGGGAGAAAACCACGCCGTGCGCATTGCGGACGATGAGATCCGGGAGAAGTACCTGGAGCGGGCGATCAGGGAGCTCGGCGAGGTCGAGCGCGAAGTGCGCGAATGCGCCTCGTGCCAGGCGAGCAACCGCGCGCCCGTGCTGTCGTCTGGCCACCCGCAGGCCGACATCATGCTGATCGGCTACGAGCCCAGCGAAGCCGAGATGCAAGAAGGCGTCGCCTTCTACGGTCGCGCCGGCGCCGCGATCCTCGCCTCGCTCAAACGCCTCGAGATCGACCCGACGACGATCTACGGCACGCTCATCGTCAAGTGCCCCAAGGTCGACGACCAGCACACCGACACGCCGCTCTCCAAACTCCTCATCCGCGAGATCGCGATCGTGCAGCCGCGCATCGTGATCGTGCTCGGCGAACGCGCCCTCGGCGCCCTCAACGCCCTCGACGTGCCGCTCGCCCGCCCGCTGCGCTGGGCCCCCGGCGAGATCCAGCGCTTCACGCCCGCGACCGAGGCGATCGTGGTGCCCGACATCCACGCCTCACTCGACGAAGAGCACGCCAAGCGCGCCTTCTGGACGGCGTTCCGCCAGCTCAAACGCTGGTACGACGACCAGCCGCCCTGGTAGCCGTCAGCCCGCCCACCACGATGGGCGAAGCGAAGGACCACCAAGAGGTGCAGCAATTCCGAGGTTTTTGAGTGCCCAACGTTCGCGCTCCGCTCCTTTGCCTTTGGCGCATGTGGAGTTAGTCTCGGCCGCGCATGGCGGCTGCCCCACCACGTTCACCGGCAGCCCGAGCCGACGACGATCTCGATCAACTCGCGCGGGCGCATGCAGCAGCCGGCGTGCTGACCGCAATGAAAGCGCGCCGGTACCGCGACGCCGAGGGTGATCCTCTGGTCGTCGCGCTCAGCGCGGAGATCGTCGACTGGTCACCGGACTTCGTGCCGCTCCGGCCGGGCAGCGAGACGACCCGCGAGCTCTCCGAGCGGTGGATCGATGCCCGACGGGCCAACGACCAGCCCAGACTCCGGTTCGAACTCACCGCAACCGAGCGTTCCGCGGAGTCGCTGCAGCTCCTTCTCCTCCCCGCGGTCGGCGCCGCGAGCGCCTACATCAACACGGGTTGGGACCTGGAGGGATGGCTGACCGCGCCGATCTGGGCGCGTCCCCCGCGGATCGCCGTCCTGGGCGACGAGGAGCTTGAAGCCGACCTGCGCGTCCACTGGTCGACGTGGAGCAATCCCGAGACGCCCGACGCGGAACTCTTGGTGGTCGGCAGAGGCTCGGCCGTAGAGCTGCGCCACTGGACGGCGCCGTGGGTGCTGTCGCTCGACGGCGAGCCCCGGCCCACAGGCGAGAACCTCGCCGCCGCGGGCTTCGCAGGCTGGATCACCTGCGCCACGCCGCCGAACCTACGTGCGGCGCTCCTCGACAACCTCGCCTCCCTGCTCGAACAGCATCCGCTCGACGTGGCCATCGCCGAAGCCGCGCGCGGACTTTCGCAGCGCGCGCCGGTCACGTCCGCCATCAAGGACGCGCTCAAACTGACTGATCCGGCCACGCCGGCCCGGGTGCTCAAAGAGCAAGCGCACGAGGCCAGGCCACCGAAGGAGCAGGCGCCGCCGCCGGCTGAGGGGCCCGCCGCGTCAGAGCCGGTCGGCGAAGACGAAGACGAAGACGAAGACGAGGACTACGGGCACGGGTCCTTCGCCTCGGCGTACGCGCTCCCGTTTCCGTCGCGGCGCTGGCGCGACGTCAGGCCGCCACGCCCAGGTCGCTTTCTCCAGGCACAGGCGCGAGCGTTTGAGGCATCCGACCGCGCGCCCGAGCGCGACGTCGCCGGGATCGACCTGATCGTGCGCGTTGGCCCGCACGATCGAGATTGGGTGTCGGCCCCGACAGCGTTCCCGGCACTCGATCGGCCCGACCGCGCCCACACGCTGCAGGTCACGCTCGTCGCGCCCACCCTGCTCCCCGAGCCCCAACGCCGCGAGATCGAACTGCCGCCCGACGGCGCTAGCGACGAGTGCGCGTTCTTCGTCGAGGCGCAACACGGTGGGCACCAGGCACGGCTGATCGTGCAGCACGACGGCCGCGTCCTGCAGACCGCGCTCGTACGAATCGCCTTCGACGGCGACCGCGGCACACTGCTGCGCCGCGTCGAGATCCGCGACGAGGTCGCCGTCGCCGCCGATCTCGACGACCTCGACTGGGGCCGGACGTTCGACGCGGCCCTCGTCGTCAACCACGGCGCCGACAACGAGCCCGGCCTTGCGGTGTTGCCAAGGGACGGACTTCCGCTCTACCAACCTGTCGGCTGGGACGAAGCTGCGCAGGGGATCCGCGGGGTGCTGCAGCTGCTCGCGGATCAGGGGCCCAGTACCGACGGTTGGGAGACGGAGTTTCCCAGGACGCTGGCGTTCCTGGCCCATCAAGGCGCACAGCTCCACGAGGCTCTGGCCGTGAGTACCGGCCTCGCCGAGCTGCCGACGGACCCCGTCATCCAGATCATCTCGGCCCGCCCCGACAGCTGGCTGCCGGCCGAGTTCATCTACGACGGGCCGCTTCCGCGATTCGACGGCGACGTCGCGATCTGTCTGCGCGCGATGGAGTTGCTCGCCGACGACACTGCAGTCGGGCGACGCTGCGATGCCGCGTCGCACGCGCCGGGCACGGTCTGCCCGCTCGGCTTTTGGGGCCTGCGGACGGTCTTCGAACGGCAGGCGCATCAGCAGGAGTTCTTCAGTAGGCGCTCAGACTGGAGTCTGCAAGCCGAAGCACGACGCGACCGTGACGCCCTCAGCGCCCCCGCAACGGCGCTCTTCGCCGCACACCGCCAGGTCGACGTGGTCCGCAAGTCATCCACAGCTGACGTCAAGGCTGCGCTCACGCACGCAGGCGTCGACTACACGCACGTCGACAGCTGGGAGGACTGGACCGAGCGCGTCGCCGCCGACGGGCCCGCGATGCTCGTGATCCTGGGCCACAACGTCGAGCGAACCTACGGCGAACGTAGCCTGTCGCTCAGTCTCCGGGCCCTGGAGATCGACGTCGGAATGCTCGAGATCGGGCTCGTGGGCCCCCAACACATTGCCGCGATGCCAGGCGTGCATCCGATCGTGCTCCTGCTCTGCTGCAGCACCGCCAACGCGGCAGTGCCTTATCAGGGCTTCGCCGCCAAGTTCCGCAACAACGGCGCACCGGTGGTCATTGCAACGCTCACCGACGTCTTCGGCCGCTACGCGGCCCCGGCGGCCTGCCGCGCTGTGGAGTACCTCACCGACCCAACCCACAACGGCGCGCGCGTCGGCGAGCTGATGCTCGGTCTTCGGCGGCGGCTGTTCACCGAGAACCTCCCGATCGGCCTCACCTTGGTCGCCTACGGCGATGCCGACTGGAAACTGACGACCACGTAGCCCCGAAAGGCACCGATGACTGACGACGCCGAAACCACTCCCGATGAGCCCGAGAACAGCACCAAGCTGAAGGTTGCACTCGGCGTCACCGTCGCGTTCGTGCTGCTGTACGGCGCTGGGCTGGCCGTGATGTTCGCCAGCGCGGAAGGCGCCAAGGATCCGACCTGGACCCGGTGGATCTACCTGCTCAGTGGCCTTGAGGCTGTCGTGTTCGCTGCCGTGGGCTGGCTGTTCGGCTCCGAAGTGAACCGTGCCCGCGCCGCAAGCGCTGAGAAGGACGCGAAGACGGCCAAACAGGACGCCAGCCAAGCGAAGGGCGAGGCGGACGCCGCCAAGGACGACGCGCACGCCGCGGCAACCGAAGCCGCCCGGCTCGAGGAAGCCGGTTCGCAGCTTCGACGTGCCATCGAGGCGCAGGCAGCAAGCGCCGGTGCGGCAGGAGACCAGCTCGGCCAGGCCTCAGCGAACGTCGGTCCGCCCAGCTCCGGTGTACCGGCTCGGTCCGCGTCAGACGCGGACCTTGTCGGGCTGCTCGCGCTCGCTCGCAGATTCCCCGAGTAGGGCCCACACTCTGGCCCAGCGCGGGCCGGGCTGCGCCTGCCGCCCCCTACGCCCCTGCGGCGTCGGCGATCGCTTCGTGCCCGATCGCTTCGCGCCCGCGCGGCACGTCTTCGGGGTGCTCCTGCGCGTGGAGCGAGGCGCGGCGCATCATGGTGCGCGCCAGCTCAAGGGCGCGCTCGGCCGCTTCGGCGGGAATGGCGGAGCCGTCCTGGCGCACCATCAGCTGCGTCATGCCGTTCCAGAGGGCCCAGAGGAAGAGCATCATCTCGTCGATCGGCGCGGTCGCAGCCTGGCCTTTCGTCATCGCCTCCTTGAGGTCGGTCGCGATGCCGAGGACGATCTTCTGCACCCGCGCCGAGAGCGCCTGGTTCATCTCGGCCAGCTCCGGGCTGCGATCGGGCTGCATCACGCGCACGGCGGCAAAGCGCACCGACTCGGGACGCTCGACGGCGAAGCGCACGTAGGCGTCGCCAGCGGCGTAGACGCGATCCAGGGCCACCGGCAGCGCCCGCGCCTCCGCCATGTAGCCCTCGACGATGTCGAGGCCGTCCGACACGAACGCCAGCAGGATCCCCTGCTTGCTCGTGAAGTGCTTGTAGAGCGTGCCGACGGAGACGCCCGCGGCCTCAGCGATCTCCTCCACCTTGACGCCGGTCACGTCGCGGTGCATGAAGATCTTGGCGGCCGCATCGAGGATCGACCGTCGCGTCCGCGCGCTCTTCGCGGAGGTCGGCGTCGCGGCGCCCGTGGACGGGCCGGCGCCGTTCGTCGAGGGGTCGGGGTGTGATGGCACGCACAGGAGTATGCCGAGCGGGTGGCCTCAGCGCCATCCCGAGCCCGTACTTTTTGGTCTGTCGCGCTCGCGCTATGGCGCCGTGGTGGCGATCGGCGCGTCGGTCAGCCCGATTGCCGTCGGATCGGCGAGGTAGCCCCACGCCTTCAGGTCGTGCCCGAGCTGGCCCGTAAAGCCCTTGGCCTCTTCGCCGGTGAAGTCGCCGCGCGCGGCCGACGCGTCGACCACGGCCTTCGCCGCAGCCGTGTCGCCAAGCAGCAGCAGGTCGGCGATCCAGGCGGCCGCAGCGGTGCGGCCCGCCAGGCCGCGGATGTCGGCTTCGAGGGTCGACGCGTCCTGCCAGTCCTTGGCCTTGTCGGTCACGTCTTGCTTGATCCAGTCCGGGAACTCGCGGGTCACGTCGGTGAACTCCCCGTCCTGCAGCCGGAAGACCTGCAGCGGCGCGCGGCTCACGGCATACGGGCCGTAGGCGCCGACGAAGCGCTGATCGACGGAGACGAACTCGAGCTGCGCGGTGCCGCCGAGGTCCTTGACCTCGTAGCCGAAGTCGGCCCAGTTGCGCACGACCGGCTTGGCCCAGCCCTTCTCCGTCGACGCGGCCACGGCCGAGACGGAGCAGCAGTGCGCGCCGCCGGTGTAGGTCTGCACGATCGCGTCGACGACGCCGTCGCCGGTCACGTCGCCCAGGGTCACGGTCGGCTTGACGAGCCAGCCCTCAGCCGCCTCGCCGCGCAGCTTGACCGAGACAAGCGTCTTACGTCCCGGGCCGCGGACCGTGAGGCGGAGCTTGCCGTAGACCTTCAGCGTGCCGCTCGTCTTGCGCCGCTGGTAGCTGAGCGTGGCGGTCACGCCGCCCGACTTGGCCGTGACCTTGCCTGGCACGGCCTTCGGCTTCGCGAGGGCCGCAGCGCCGGCGTTGTTGATCGGGCCGGTCAGCGTGGCGGCGAGCAGGCATGCGATGGCGACGATCGTGATCAGCGCGACGCGGATCAGCCGAGGAGTGCGGGTGTGCTGGAACGTCTCCGGCGCGTACGAGCGCGACGCGACCCGCGCGGCCTGCGTGCGGCGGCTGACTGCGACGCGGTGGTCGGCGGCGGCACGGCGGTTGCGGGTGTCGCGGCGGTCGGCACGGCGCCGGTCGTTGCGGGTGGCCGAGCGGCGGT
>JAEZDB010000439.1 GCA_023429855.1 Actinomycetes bacterium | reverse complement strand
GCTGACGCGACCTAGATCCTGGCAGCCAACGGGGTGCCACGACGGCTTGGGCGCTGACGTCGTATCGAGCAGACGCACCTCATAGGATGGCGTCGTGGCCGAGCGTGTTCGAGATCGTCCGACCCGTCCGTCAGCAGCAGGCGAGCGGGCGGCGCTCGGCGGCTATATCCCGCAGTACGAAGTCGCAGCTGATCTTGCGTTGCGGGCGCTTGTTGAGCAGTCGCTCGACTGGATCTCGATCCTTGACCCGGCGGCGGGTCGCCTTGACGATTTTCAGATCGCAACAGCGGGTCGCCTCGATGCCTATCAAATTAAGTGGAGTGCTTCCGCAACGCGGTTCTCGTGGCCCGTGTTTAGATCGCTGTTGCTGGACCTCTTGCGAGATCGCAACAAGCTCGCGTCGGTAGAGGGGCAACGGACCGTAGTTGCACACCTCACAACCAACCGCGGGCCCTCGGGTGGGCCATCGTTTCGTCTCACTGGCGCGGACGGCGTGCGCCACCACGTTCTTGCCGACTTGGTGGTCCCGGCAACACGGGGGCAGCTATCTCTCAAACAGATTCCGGATGCTCTGCTGTCTGTTTGGACGAGCCTCGCGGCGGACGCAGGTCTCTCGGCCTCGGAACTCGTCGAGCAGCTTTCGCTCATTCGTCTCGAGTTCGATACGAAACTGCCCAGCAGGCGCTCGCTTTCCAAGGATGAGTCTCGCCTCTTCGTTCGCGACGTGCGCGAGGTTCGAAATACGCTCTTTGACGCCGCCGTAGATCCGCGAATGCCGCGGCGGATTGACCGCGCCGAACTGCTGCGGCGTTTGCCGCCAACGTGGTCCGCCCGGCTCGATCTGCGTTCTGTTCACGAGATTTCCGGGCCGCCGATCTACGAACCCGTCTCCACGAGTGTGAACGCTCTCGGCAACGCGCTATCCAGGCATCGCCAAGGGTATCTGGCTGTGGTCGGCGCCCCTGGCTCTGGCAAGTCGACATTGCTGTCTCAGGAATTGCGAGGCCGTTCGGACGTGGTGGCGCGCTATTACGCCTACGTCCGCGACAGGCCGGATATCGGGAATGTTCGGGTGCAGGCCGAGTCGTTTCTCCACGACTTGGTACTTACCCTCGAACGAGACGGCGTCCGCCGAAGCCTAACTCCGCTTGAGCCTGACGTCGCGCTGCTCTCAAGGCGCCTAGAGCAGCAACTTGCGGTCCTGGGCGAACGCTTCGCCAGCGATGGCAAGCGAGCTGTAATTGTCGTTGACGGCCTAGATCACGCCGATCGTGCGCCCATACCCAACGCCGAAACGTTGCTGCGCTACTTGCCTCTGCCTTCGAGCATTCCTGACGGCGTGCTGTTTGTTCTCGGCACTCAAGTCGACACGATGCTCGATCCGGCGATTCGGGCGCAACTCGAGGAGGAAGATCGAACGGTTCGTATGGTTGGACTGGACGGTGCGGCCATCGATCGTCTGGCGCAGGCATCAGGAATCGCGGTGCCAACAGCCGAGCTGCTGAAGGCGAGCGACGGCCACCCGCTGCTCGTCGCGTATCTGTTGCGAGAGCTTTCGCTGTTGGAGGGCCAAGCGCTATCGGACCGGCTCCGCACTTTGCCTCGTTACGGAGGCGAGGTCGATGCCCTGTACCGAGAACTTTGGAGCGATGTCGAAGCGGATGACGAAGCCGTCGAACTGCTCGGATTGGGCGCGCGACTGAGGAACGCGATCGACTTCAGCTGGCTCGTCGAACGCGGCCAAGCACCACCCACCGTCCGCCGAGTCCTTCGAAGGTTCGGGCATCTGTTCAGGCTTGAACGTGGCCGCCATCATTTCTTTCATGAGTCGTTCAAACTCTTCCTTGAAGAGCGGACCGCGACGCTCGGAACACATACGTCTGCGTCGCGCACAGAGGACGCACGTTTTCACGCCACCCTTGCGGCGATGGCTGAGGCTAGCGCCGAGGGCAGTCCACATTATTGGGAGGTGTTGTTCCATCTCGCGGCCTCCGGGCAACACGCCAGGGTCCTCGACCTGGCGCGAGTTGCGTTCTTCCGAGACCAACTGTTCGCATTTCGTCCAGCTGAGTTGGTTGAAGCGGACGTTCGGCTCGCCGCGAGATCGCTTGCTGAAGTGCGGGACCCGATGGCGCTCGTGCGACTCGCGATTGCCGCTGGAGAGATTCAGCAGCGCGGGTATCACGCTCCTGCTCGCGACGTCTGGCTTCACCTGCTGCAAGCACGAGGTGGGATTCGGACCGTAGTCGACGCGCTTGAGGTTGATCGCGACGACTTTGCGGCGGACAACGGCCGAACCTTGCCCATCCGCCATGCGCGCCAGCTTGCGTCTCTGGGATACATCGAGGAGGCGCGGAGACTTCTG
Organism: Actinomycetes bacterium; assembly: GCA_023429855.1. Classification (GTDB taxonomy): domain Bacteria; phylum Actinomycetota; class Thermoleophilia; order Solirubrobacterales; family Solirubrobacteraceae; genus JAGIBJ01. Next base: position 9,731 of record JAEZDB010000439.1, on the reverse strand, counting down.
GCTATGAACGAACCACTCGACCTCTTGAGCGGCGACGAAGGGGAGCTGTTGGGCGCCGATGCGTCCGAGCTATTGCAGGAGTGGGCCCGGACGGCAGTCGTTCTTCGCGGCGCCGAAGCGGTCATCGAAGCGGCGAACACCGTGGTTGTCAAAGGGCGTGCTTGGGCCGGCCAGCCTGCTGCGGATTGGACGCCCGCAGTGCGCGGGTGGATGCTTGCGGTTGCCGCGGAGCAGGCAGAAACGCTTGAGCGTTGGGACGAGGCTGACCAGCTCGCAGCGGCCGTCTCCGCGTGCGCTGATGGCGCGGCGACGCAGGTCGCGTGGCTCAGCTTGCAACGCGCCCGCTGTCGTTCTGATGGAGCGCTGAGCGATGACGACGCTCTTTTCGGTCTAGATCCGGAGAAAGTGTCTGGCCATCAGCGTGTTTCTGTTGCGGAGGCTCTGTTCAAGCTAGGTCGGGTCGAAGGCGCTCGGCAGTGGATCGCCTCGGTAACACCTCCAGCGATCGCGTCGCCCGCAGGGTTCGAAGACGCTTGGGAGGCGGAGGTAGAACGGCTGCGATTCGAACGGCTTCGGAAGGTCCTCGGCGTTCCCGGGAGCCCGGAGCAAATCATCCCTGACGGCGGTCCGAACGATCGTCCTTACGTTTTGCTTTCACGCAGCGTGGTGGAGATTGCACACCTTGGCGCGTCAGCCTGGTGCGGGAAGCCCGTCGATTCGGTGACCTTTGTCGCGACCGTTCGGCGCTTGCTGGGTCGACTCGACCAGAGTGGAGGGCGGAGCCCGGATTATGTGATTCGCCGGGCGCTCCCCCACGTATTGTGCGAGATGCTGACGCTGGCAGAAGGCCATGGACGGGACGCGGTTCGGGCTTTCTGGGCGGAGGTTCTCCAGAGATGGAAAGACCCCGCGAAACTCTTGTCCGAGGCTTCGGCTCTGCTGCCAGTTGCTTCTCAAAGCAGCGCAATCGACGTGGGCGATATACGCCGCCTATTCGCCGAACTGGTCACGCGCATCAGGGAAACCACTGACAGCCAGATCCTTGCCCGTGAACTCGCCGATGCGGCAAGTCTCGCGCTAGATCTCGGCCTGGAGGATGAGGTCGATGGTCTGATGCTTGACGCCGCGAGGTCGACGCTGGCGATCTACGAGCGAAAGGATCACCAGCTGGCGGACTGGCTGACCCTGATGGAGCCCCTTTTCGCTGGCGACTCCGACGGGGCGCTAGCTGTGTGGTGCGCCGGCAGCGTCAGAACCCTTGAATCAGAAGGGGGCGGCGGTCAGGCGCTCACTGCCGCCGAGGCGCTGCTCGGCGCGCTGGCGAAACATCGGGCACAACACGCGTTGGCTGTCGGGCGCTGGCTGGACTCAGAAGGGGTGATCGAGGCAGGCGACAGGCTTCGTTGGTTGCTTGAGGCAACGCCTCACGCAGGAGGAAGCGACCTTTGGTGGACCGCCTTGAGCGAAGGAGTTCTGCCGGTCGCTACGACGGCGAGCAGTCCGGATACGCTCGCCGCAGCGGCACGCGAGACTCTTTCTCGACACGATCAAGTGCGGTTGGCAAAGCATCTGCGTCACTTGGTCGGGCGTGCTCGCGTCGATGGTCCGACGCACACGCGTGCCGACTGGCTCGAAGCTGCCGCCGAGGTCGGCAGTCTGTGCGGCTTGGCGATGGACGAAATCGGATTGTCGCCGGAGGATGACCCGTCGTCACGTCCTCCTCGCAGCCGAGTTCGAGGCCTCCACGACGACGACCGAGACGCTTTTCTTCGAGATCTTCAGACGGTCGACGCACTGCTGGCAAACTCGGGAACCACCGGCCCTTCGCACAGCGTCTCGGACTGGAACGAAGCTCTCTCTCGGCTCGCGCCTGACATCTCACGAGACGAACTCTGCGCGTTGGCAGAGCGTGTCGATAGCTCCAACCCCGTCGGTGCGCTAGCGCTTGCGCGGCGCGCAGTCGTCCTAGGCGAGAGCTCAGTCGCGCGGGCTCTGATCGACCTAGTCCTGCAGGCGGGCGATAGCGCGGGTTGGCGGCGCTCCTCGCGAGGCGGCCTCCTACTCCAGGCTTTTCGTCTCGACATAGCTCTGAATGGCGAGGCGGCTCGTACCCGCGCATATCGACGGTTTGCGGCGGACGCAAGCTCAGATCCTTACCTGCTCCAGGAAGTGTCGCGTGACCTCGGGCATTTCTTGGAAATCTTCCCGGTTGACGACCCGCTGAAGCTGGGGCGCGAAGTCGAGGCTTACGTTCGGGTCTTGACGCCGCCCGCGGCGCGAGTTCCCGATCTACCTGCCGGCCAAGCGGGGGTCAAGGCCGTGATCGCGGCCACGATCCTCGACTTGTTGACGGCGCCCCAGCGGCTGGCCGTCCAATGTGGGCAGAGAGCGGTCGTCCGGGCGCTTATGGGCGACGACCTCGAGTTGGCTGCTCAACTAGGAGACCAGCTCGACGTGGGACACGAGGAAGTCCTGGTCCGAGTCTTTTCCGCTCTGCAGGCCGCGGTGCGGAACTCGTACTTGGTCACAGGTCGGATGCGCGATGCGGTGGCGGCTTGCAGCGGACACTCAAACCTCGCGGTTCGCCAGGCAGCCTGTCGTCTGCTCAGGGCTTGCGGTGACCTGCCTCAGGTCGTCCCGGGAGCTCCGCTGCCGGCGACCTTCCGGATCGAGATGCCCGAGCGTTCGATTCTGCCTTCTTCGGGTCTCCAGGGGTCAAAGCCGCTCGGGACCGACGATCTCGCCGCCACGGCGCTAGCGGCGGGAATCGATGGTGTACTTGTGGCTCTCGCACGCGCAGCCGGTGTGGGGCTGGCCCAGCTTGAGACACGTGTGGAAGCGCTGGCGCGGCAAGCTGCGCCGCAGAGTCGTGTCGACGATTCCTCACGGTCCTTTCTCTACTCGTCCCTAGGTTGGTCGTACTTCAAACCGTCGATTTCGCTCTGGGAACACGCCGCATATCGGGCCGCGGCCGAACTTGTCGATGCCGGCAGGATCCAGTCCCGGGCAGCTGAAGAACTCCTCTTTGGCCGCTTGTGCGAGCCCGAACTGATCCGACGCGATCCTGCTCGGCGTCCCGCTTGCGTTCCAGCCGCGAGCGACGGACGTCGGTTTACCGGCGCGAGTGAGTGGAAAGAAGGGATCGGTGACGGCTCGTCGAGACTCGCGGCGCTCGACGACGAATGGGTGGTAATAGGCGAGCTCACGGAGGTCGTGTGTCTCGACCATGAACTCCCGCGCGAGAAGCGGTCCCAATGCTTGGGCGGTCGGCAGGCGGAGCGCTTCCGTGAGCTATCGATCGACGACGCATCGCTGCTCGGGACGAGCGATCAGTCGACACCAGTCATCAGGAACGAAGGTGTTGGTTGGCGAGGGCCCAACGAGTGGATCGCGTTTCATCCGGGGCTCGCCAAGGACTGTGGCTTGAGTCCTGACCCGACGGGCCTGTTTGCCTACCGCGACGAACTCGGTCTGGCGGTCGAATCGCGGTGGTGGCGGGAAGGGTCCTTGTACGCTGGCCCAGCCACTGGTGGGGGCGGAACAGCGACGGCCGGAGAGGGCTGGCTCGTCGTGGTCGCGGAACGACTCCTCGACCCATTGTCAGAACTCCTCGGTGGCCTAACGATCATGTGGTCTGTCGAGCGGAGCACCAGCGATAGGTCAGCCAGCAAGAGTGCGTCACGGACGGGGTGCTTCGACTTGATCAGGCCGAGGGAGACCAACTAGCTGGCGTGCTGGTCTGCTCTGTTGGGGGCGCCGGCTCAAACCTTTGGCCACCCTGCCGACCAAAGGGTTGATGGCACTGCATGAGTTCGACCCCAACGGCCCGTCATCCCCGATCACCGGGGACGAGGCGTTCGAGACGGCGGCGGCGCACCAGACGGCGCAGATCGTGCGCGACGCCGAGGCGGCCCTCGCGGCGCAGGACCCTGAGGCGTACGGGGCTGCGCTTGCGGCCATCGACGACCTGAACCACGCCCACCGCCGCCACCAGGCGCGGCTGCGCACCGTCGAGCTGTCGTTCAGCGGTCGGCAGTCGTTCCCGCCGCACGTGCTAGCCCGCACCTTCTTCGCGGCGCTGCGCGCGCTGACGCAGTGGCTCGAGGAGGAGCCGCGCGAACCGAGCCTGCTCGGCTACGCCGGCGTGCTCAGCCTGGAGCTTGGCGCCTACCGCGAGGCCGAAGACCTGCTCGCGGCAGCGATGCGCCTGAATCCGCAGCTGCCCGACATCGACAAGACGCTGCGGGTGGTGAAGCAGCGGCGCAAGATGAAGGCGACCGTGCCGGGCATCCCGGCCGACGTGAAGAGCCAGCTGCCGAAGTACCGCCCGCGCCTGGCCAAGGCCGCTGCGGCCGCGCAGCCCGTCGAGGGGCTCACGCTCAGCCTCTGCATGATCGTCCGCGACGAAGAAGAGATGCTGCCGCGCTGCCTGGAGGCGATCAAGGACGGCGTCGACGAGATGGTCATCGTCGACACCGGCTCGCGCGACAAGACGGTCGAGATCGCCGAGTCGTACGGCGCGCGCGTCCTGCACCACACGTGGACCGGCGACTTCGGCGAGGCGCGCAACGTCGGCCTCGACGCGGCGACCGGCGACTGGCTGATCATCGTCGACGCCGACGAGGTGTTCGTCGGCGACGACGCCAAGCGGCTGCACGACCTCAAGGGGCAGACGTGGCGCGAGGCGTTCTTCGTGGAGGAGATCAACTACACGGGCGACCTCGACGACGGCACCGCCGCCAAGCACAACGCGCTGCGCATGATCCGCAACCGCCCCGAGCACCGCTACCTGGGCACCGTCCACGAGCAGCTCGCCCACCACCTGCCCGGGTACCTGCCCGAGCGCCTGGAGCGCACCGACATCCGCATGGAGCACTTCGGCTACCTCGGATCGGTCCGCGAAGAGAAGGGCAAGACCGACCGCAACATGCAGCTGCTGCTCGACCAGCTCGAGGAGGAGCCGGAGTCGGGCTTCGTGCACTTCAACGTCGCCTCGGAGTACTCCGGGATCAAGGGCGAAGAAGAGCAGGCGATGCACCACTTCCAGCGGTCGTGGGAGCTGTCGATCGACGACGAGAACTTCCGCCTGCTCGGCTACGTGCCCTCGATGGTGACGCGGTACGTGCGCTCGCTCCGGCTCTTCGAGCGCTACGACGAGATGGATGAGGCCTGCGAGCTGATCCACGAGCGGTTCAAGGGCTTCACCGACGTGTACTTCGAGCAGGCCCTCGCCAAGCTCGACTCCGGGCACGAGGAGGAGGGCGTCCGCCTGCTGGAGAAGTGCATCGAGCTGGGCGACGCCCCCGCGATCTACTCGGCCACCGTCGGCGCCGGCACCTTCCTGCCGGAGATGCGGATGGCGCAGGTCGAACTGGCCGACAACCGCGTCGCCGACGCCCTCGCGCGCATGAAGCGCATCCGCCGCGAGTACCCGAACTTCCTCGGGCTGATCGACATGTACGTGACCGTGCTGCTGATCGACGGCACGGCGCCCGACGACGTCGTCGCCGAGGTCACCGAGGGCGTAGAGCTTTCGCCGTCGGGCTGGTTCCTGCTGGCCATCAACCTGCAGGAGCGCGGCCACCTCGAGCAGGCCGAGGCGGCATTCCGCGGCGCGCTCGAGCGTCGCCCGACGCTCGACGCCGCCCGCGTGGCGCTCGCCGACGCGCTGCTGGTGCAGGGCCGCGTCGAAGAGGCCGCGCAGGAGGCCGAGAAGGTCCCAGCCGACGTGCTCGTCGGCGGCGCGGCCGTCCGCACCGCGCTCTTCGCCCGGCTCTGCCAGGAAGACGGCGAGCGCCTGCAGGAGCAGCGCGACGTCCTCGTCGCCCAGCTGCCGAGCACCAACCTGTCTGACGACGTCCAAGGCGTGCTGCGCTCCTGGGCCGAGCACCGCGCCGGCCGGGCGACGGGCGAGCGCCCCGCGCTGAACCGACTGGCGTACCGCGAGGTCACGCCGATGCTCGACGCTGCCTTGCGCCTCGGCGCAGGGGCGGCCTTTGCCGACCTCGTCGCCGTGCTCGAGGAAACCGGCATCGAACCGCGCCTGCAGCACGAGGTCCTCGCGACGACGCTGCTCAACCGCGGGCTGACGGAGATGGCCGCCGACGAGTGGGTCGCCGCCATCGAAGCGTTCGGTCCCGACGCCTCCGCGTTCGCCGGCCTAGCGGAGGTCGCGCGCATGCAGGGCCTGCTCGACGACGCGCGCACCTTGGCCACCGAGGCGCTCGTGCTCGAGCCTGAGCACCCCTTCGCCTCGCGCGTGCTCGACGCCGTCAACGCCTGAACCCGTCCCGCGCAGCGCGGGCAGATCACCTGTGAGGCGCATCACGAGATCTCAGTCTTGACAACTGAGATCTGCCGTGGCAAAACATAGGCACTGGGCCGGCACAGGCGCCGGCCACGATGAAGGAGGACTGAAGGTGTTTCACACCGATCCCTTTGCGCTTCTTTCCGATCTCGAGCGCCAGTTCGATCGCTCGCAGCAGGCCGCCGCGTCGCGCAACGGCTGGCTGCCCGCCGCCGACGTGATCGCCGGCGAGCACGAGATCAAAGTGTTGATGGACGCGCCCGGCGTCCAGCGCGACGACCTCTCGATCGAGGTCCACGACGGCACGCTCACGGTCGCCGGCGAGCGGCGTCCGGTCGATGTGACCGGCAGCTCGGCGCAGCGCATCGAGCGCGGGTGGGGCCGCTGGAGCCGCAGCATGCGCCTGCGCGACGGCCTCGACGCCGACGGCATCACCGCGACCCTCGTCGACGGCGTGCTCACCGTCACGATCCCGGTGGCCGAGCAGGCCAAGCCCAAGCGGATCGAGATCGGCACGGGCGAGCGGTCGTCTGAGCTCGCCGCCGCCACGTAGCTCAGCGCTGCGCAACTCAGTGCCGCATGGTGTGGGCCGCAGGCCGGCGGCCCACACCCGCGCCGGCCGCGAGGCGGTAGCGGCGCGCCAGGTCACTGGTCCAAACGTCCAGCCGAGGCTTCAGCGCCCGGGCTCCACGGGCGATCTGTTGGATGCGGACTCTTCCGGGTACCGCGCGACGGCGTGAGGCCAATGGAAGGCCTCGCCAGAACTTCCAGGAGGAAACGGATCATGGAGAGCTCTCGGCCAATGGCCAGCATCATCGGCTTCGACGCTGCGACGCTCGGGTCGGCTGGCGCCGTGAACCGTGGCCGCCGGTCTACCGACCCCGGCAACCAGACCTTCGCCGAGGTCTACGACCTCGCCGCCTACGCGAACTCCGGCGACCGCAAGGCCGCCCGCGTCGAAACCCCGCGCCTGGTGGAGCCTGCTGCTCCCCAGCTCGCTCCGACCGTTCTGAACCCGGCCGACCGCGCTGCGGCCGACCGCCTGTACCTGCACCTGACGACCGGCGGCAGCTGGCTGCGGGTGACCGACGACCACTCCGGCACCGTCGTCATGCGCCTGCATGACGAAGCGGGCGCGCCGGTGCGCGAGCTCTCCATCACGGAGCTCCAAGGTGGGGGACCCGAGGTCGCATAATGACCGGCATCGCGCTCAGCGGCCTCGCGTCCGGGATGGACACGAACTCGCTCATCCAGCAGATCCTCGCCGCTGAGGGCACAGGCCGTACGCGTCTGGCCAACCAGCAGACGCAGATGGAGCAGCGCATCTCGACGCTGTCGTCGATCAAGACGAAGCTGTCGACGCTGAACTCCGCCAGCCAGGCACTGCGTTCGGTCGCCAACTGGATCCCGACGCAGACCGCCGAGTCCAGCGACAGCTCCGTGATGACCGCGACCCGCACCGGTGGTGCGGGCGCCGGGTCGTACGTGATCGACGTGAAATCGCTCGCGTCGTCGTCGCAGAAGACCTTCACCTTCAACTCGCCGGCCTCCAACGGCACGCTCACGTTCGGCACGACCTCGGTGAACGTGAACGCCGGCGCGTCGATCGACGACGCCGTCACCGCGATCAACCAGGCCGGCGGCGACGTGATCGCCGTCAACGCCCAGGGCAAGCTCGTGGTCTCCTCGACGAAGACCGGCGCCGCCAGCAACTTCGCCTTCAGCGACAGCACCGGCGCGTCGCTCACGCAGGACTCCGAGCGCCTCGGCAAGGACATGGAGTACACGGTCGACGGCGGTGCCTCGCAGTTCTCGGCGACGAACACCGTCAAGGACGCGCTGGCCGGCATCGACATCACCGGCAAGAAGGTCGGCGTCGCCAGCGTCACCGTCGGCGCCCCTGGGCCCGACAAGGACGGGCTGACGGCCAAGATGAAGGCCTTCGTCGAGGCCTACAACGCCGTGCTTGAAGCGGCGAACGCGGCCACGAGCGAGAAGCCGGTCAAGGACGCGACCAACAGCATCGACCTCAAGAAGGGCGTGCTGTTCGGCGACCAAGGGCTCGCGCGCATGGTCAGCCAGCTGCGGACCGGCGTCAGCGACCTCGTTCCCGGGCTCTCCGGCACGCTCTCGCGTCTCTCCGACCTCGGCATCTCGACGGGCGCCGCCACCGGCACCGTGTCGGCGTCGTCGGACTCCGTCAAGGGCAAGCTCGTGTTCGACGAGACCAAGTTCAAAGCGGCGCTCGACGCCAACCCGAACCAGGTCCGCGAGTTCCTCGGGGCCACGTCCGGCACGAACGGCTTCGCGCAGCAGTTCGAGGCCCTGCTGTCGCCCCAGCTCACCTCGGGCTCCGGCATCGCGGACCGCATCGACCAGGGCAACAGCCAGGTCTCGCGCGTCAAGGCCTCGCTCGTGCGATTCGACGACCGCCTGGAGAAGCGCGAAGAGCAGCTGCGCAAGCAGTTTGCCGCCATGGAGTCGGCGCTCGCTGCCGCGCAGGCCAAGCAGGCCGACCTCTCCTCGCAGCTCGCGGGCCTCGCGAACCGCTAGCTCGCGCGGGCGCTCCCGGCGCCCCGAACTCCACTGGCGCCAACATTGGTCCTACCAGTGCTCAAGTCAGGCGCTGAGCGTGCGATGACTTAGGTAACGATGTACCGGAGTGCTACCCCCAACGCCTACCGCGAGTCGGCCGTCCTGACGGCCTCACCCGCCCAGCTTGTCGTGATGCTCTACGACGGTGCCGGCAAGTTCCTGCGGCAGGCCGTGGTGATGTACGAGCACGGCGAGAAGGTCAAGGCCTCCAACGCCATCGGCCGCGCCCAGGCGATCGTCGAAGAGCTCTTCGCGACGCTCGACGTCGAGCGGGGCGGCGAGATCGCCAGCCGCCTCCAGGGCATCTACGTCTTCTGCCTCTCCGAGCTCGCCGACGCCCGTGTCGAAGCGTCGCCAGACCGCCTCCACGAAGTCTCGCGGCTCCTCGCCGAGCTGCGCGAAAGCTGGCACCAGATCGCGCTCCAGCAGGTCTGAGCCCGCGCGTACGCGCATTCGTCTGCCACCCGTCTGATGCACCAGCCCGACGCCCTCACCCCGTATCGCCGGCTCGTTGAGCTGGCGGAGACCGAGTGCGCGCTCGTGCAGGCCGGGCACCTCGACGAGCTCGGCCGCGTGCAAGCCGACTGGGCCGAGGCCCGCGGCCTGCTGCCGACCCGTCCGCCGGTCGGTGCCGAGCCGCTGCTGCGCCGCGCGATGGCGCTGACCGCGCAGACCGAAGCCGACCTGCGCTCGGGGATGCTGCTCATCCAGCGCGAGCTCGGCGACGTCGGCCGCTCCCGCACCGTCGGCCGGGCCTATGCGCCGGCCCCCTCCGCGCCGCCCGCGGCGCGCATCGACACCGCGGCCTAGCGCCGAACCAGCGTCCTAG
>JAEZDB010000231.1 GCA_023429855.1 Actinomycetes bacterium | reverse complement strand
ACTTCGCGTCCACCCGGACCTCGGGGCTGCGGCTCCACGCGTGGCTCGCGTCGGCGGCCGGCCGCGACGCCGGGACCGACATCGTCGACGCGCTCTACGCGTTCGCCGTCGACGTGACCTCGTCGCTGGTCTTCGGGCAGGACCTCAACACGCTCGAGCGCGGCGAGAACGAGCTGCAGCGGCACTTCGGCGTGCTGATGGAGGAGACGATCCAGCGGTTCATCGCGCCGGTGCCGTACTGGCGGCTGCCGATCCGCCCGCCGCGGGTGCGCAGGGCGGCGGCGTCCGCGGAGGCGCTTGAAGCCCTCGTCGCGCGCTTCATCGCCGAGGGGCGAGCGCGCGTGGCCGCTCGCCCGGAGCTGCTCGAGGCCCCGGAGAACCTGCTCGACGCGATGATCGCCGCACAGCGCGCCGACGGCTCGCTGACCGACGAACAGCTCGGGACGGGCGTGATCTCGCTGCTCGTGGCGGGGGAGGACACCACGGCTCACACGCTCGGCTGGGCGGTGTGGCTGCTCGCCGGCCGGCCCGACGTGCAACGCCGCCTTGCGGGCGAAGCGCGAGAAGCGTTCGGCGACGAGCCGTTCCCTGCTGATCACGGGACGATCGACCGGCTCGAATACGCCGACGCGGTGATGCGCGAAGCGCTCCGGCTCTACGCCGTCGCCCCGATGCTCGCCGTCGAGGCGCTCGTCGACACGACCGTCGGCGAGACGGCGATCCCGAAAGGCACGGCGCTGGGTGTGATGCTGCGCGAGGCCGCCCTGGGGCGCGGCGCTGACGCCGCCGAGTTCCGCCCCGAGCGGTGGCTTGACGACGGTCCGGCGCCGCCAAAGACACTCGCCTTCGGCAGCGGGCCGCGGTTCTGCCCTGGCCGGAACCTCGCGATGATCGAGGTCAAGTCCGCGCTCGCGATGATCGCCAAGGACTTTGAGATCTCGCTCGACCCAGACGCGCCGCCGGTGCGGGAAGAACTCACGCTCACCGTCGCGCCTGCCGGGCTGCGGGTGCGGCTCACGCGACGCGTCGCATCGGCGGTTGCGGCATAGCTTCGCGGTACGCTGCCCGCGATGCTTCTCTACGGCGGCGCCTACGCGGTTTTCGCGATCTTCTGCGGTGTGGGCGCTGGCCTGATCGGCAAGCAGCGTGGTCAGTCCTTCTGGATCTGGTTCGCCATCGCGCTCGTCCTGCCGATCCTTGGCAACGTCGCCGCTGCGCTCTCGCGCAACGAGAACGACGAGCCGCGCCGGCAGTGCCCGCGCTGCAAGACCGTCACGAAGGTCTACGCGGCCAAGTGCATGAAGTGCGGTGCCGAGCTCGAGTACCCGTCGGAGGAGGAGATCCTCCCGTCGGTGAACGAGCTTCGCGCGCTCCGCGCTGCTGGCCAAGCCTGACCATCCGCTCAGGCAAAACGGCCCGCGGGCGCGTTGAGGTACCCGGTCCGGATACGCAACGCCTTGTTTCTTGTGTGCGGAGTGTCCAGAATGCGGCTATGGAGCATCCGTCCCGCTCGCTCGATGATCTGCCCACGCCTAAGCGGCTTCCGCTGATCGGCAACGCGCACCAGTTCACGAACCCGGTGCAGATGCACCTCAAGCTCGAGGCCTGGGCCGACCAGCTCGGCCCGATCTACCGCGTCGATCTTGGGCCGATGGTCTCGATGGTGGTGCTCAGCGACGCTGACGCGATCAACGAGCTGCTGCTAAACCGCCCCGACACGTTCCAGCGCTCGCACCGTCTCCGCGGCTTGATCGAAGAGCTCTACACCGAGCCCACCGGCGTTTTCATGGCCGAGGGCGACGTCTGGAAGCGCCAACGCAAGCTCGTGATGGCGGTCCTCAACCGCAACAACCTGGGCCGCTACTTCGAGCTGATCCACCGGTCCGGGGAGCGGCTCCACCGCCGGTTCCAAGATGCCGCGCGCTCCGGTCGAGTGATCGACATGGGCCACGAATTCAACCTCTACGCGTCCGATGTCGCGGCAGCGCTCGCGCTCGGCCAAGACCTCAACGCGCTCGAGCGCGGCACGAACGAGTTCCGCGAGCTGTACCTCGAATCGCTCGACCGCGTCGTGGCCAGGATGTTCATGCCGCTCACGTACTGGCGGTGGGGGATCAAGCTTCCGGCCGACCGGCGCGCCGAGCGGGCCACCGAGAAGATCCTCGAGGCGCTCTACGACTTCCTCGCGCAGGGCCAGGCGCGCGTGAAGGCGCGGCCCGAGCTGCTTGAGAAGCCCGAGAGCCTGCTCGACGCTCTCCTGGCTGAACAGGCCGCGAACGGAGAGATCACCGACGAAGACATCCTCGGCAACATGTCGACGCTGATGTCGGCCGGGCAAGACAGCACGGCCAACACGCTCACGTGGGCGGTTGCCGAGCTGGCGCAGGTCCCGCACGTGCAGGCCAAGCTCGCGGAGGAGGCGCGCAGCGTCCTGGGCGACGTGGCGTTCCCGCCGGATCACGTCGCGGTCGACCAGATGCCGTATGCGCAGGCCGTGCTCAAGGAGACGATTCGGCTTCGCTCTGCCGGCCCGCTGACCGTGTCCGACACGATGGTCGACACCGAGCTGGCCGGCGTGCGCCTGCCCGCAGGTACCGAGATCGCGATGCTCACGCGCTACGCCACGCGCGACCGGCAGCCCGACGAAGCCGAGTTCCGGCCGGAACGCTGGCTTGGCGACGGCCCCGCGCCGCCCAAGACGCTCGCGTTCGGCAGCGGACCGCGCTTCTGCCCGGGGCGCAACCTTGCCTTCCTAGAGGCGCAGTCGGCGCTCGCGATGATCGCGCGCGACTTTGAGATCGCTCTCGACCCAACCGCGCCGCCGATCGAGGAAGAGCTCCACTTCGCGATGGCTCCCAATCTCGTGCGCGCCACGCTCAAACCCCGCAAGTACGCCAAGCAGCCAGCGCCCCAGGCCGCCTGACTGCCCCGTCCCCTCCGTCCCAGAGGCCCGTTCACCATGACGACGACCACCCGCTCGATCGCAGATCTCCCCGGCGCGCCGGGCCGCTTGCCGCTGATCGGCAACGCCCACCAGCTCGTGCCGCACAAGGCCAGCCTGCACACGCCGCTGGAGCGGTGGGCCCGCCAGACGCCCGGTTCGATGTACCGGATCGACCTCGGACCCAAGCGCTCGATGGTCGCCATCAGCGACCACGACCTCGTCAACGACGTGCTCCGCCGCCGCCCAGAAGAGTTTCGCCGTGCCGGTGGGCTGGCCGACCTGATGGGGGAGCTGTTCGGCGGCTCCACGGGGCTCTTTCTCGTCGAGGGCGCAGAGTGGCGGCACCAACGCAACTTCGTCATGGCCGCGCTGAATACGAAGTATTTGAAAACGTACTTCGAGGTCATTAACCGCACCGGACAGCGGATGCACACGCGGCTGCATGCCGCGGCTGCCAAGGGCGAGGCGATCAACGTCGGCCGCGAGTTCAACCTCTACGCGGTCGATGTCGCGACCGGGCTCGCTTTCGGCCAGGATCTGAACTCGGTCGGGCGCGGCGAGAACGAGTTCCAGCGGCTCTACGGTCGCGTGCTCGACCGCGTGGTCTCCCGGCTCTTCACGCCGGTGCCGTACTGGCGCTACGTGCAGCTGCCCGTCGACCGCCGCGCCGCTCGCGACGCCGAGAAGATCGTCGCGTCGCTGCGCGACTTCCTGGCCCAGGCGCGCTTGCGGTTCGTCGACAACCCAGGACTGCGGGAGAACCCCGAGACCGTCCTCGACGCGCTCATCGTCGAGCAGGAGACCGACAACCGCTTCACCGACGAAGAGATCCTCGGCAACATGTCGACGCTGCTCTTCGCCGGCCAGGACAGCATCGCCCAGACGCTCGCGTGGACCTTCTGGCTGATCGGCCAGAACCCGCGCGTGCAGGCGAAGCTCGCGGAGGAGGCACAGGAGGTGCTCGGCGACGTGGCCTTCCCGAACGACCTCGACACGAGCTCGCGCCTGACCTACACCGACGCCGTGCTGCGCGAGTCGATGCGCCTTCGCACCGTCTCGCCGGTGTTCGTCGCCGATGCGGTCGTCGACACGACCATCGGCGACCTGTTCGTGCCGAAGGGCACCGAGCTGGCGCTCCTGGGGCGGATCGCCGCGGAGTACCGGGGCCCTGACGCCGACGAGTTCCGGCCGGAGCGCTGGCTCGAGGACGGCCACAAGGACATTCCTAAGACGCTCACGTTCGGCAGCGGACCGCGGTACTGCCCTGGACGAAATCTGGCGCTCGCCGAGGCGCGTGCGGCGGTCGCCATGGTCTCCCGGGACTTCGAACTGCGTCTCGACCCGACGGCGCCGCCGATCCGCGAATCGCTGAACTTCGCCATGTCGCCGGGCGAGGTGCGGATGTTCATCACGCCGCGCACACGGGTGACCCGAGAGCAGGCCGCGCCCGTCGCCTGATCCACGCGCGCAGGCGACCCGCGGAACGCCTGCAAGCTGGCCTGGAAACACCTCTGGCGAGAACAGTCCAGACATTGCTACCCTCACCGAAGGCGCGCGTCCTCGTGGGGACGCGCATCTGCGTTCCGGAGGCCTGTCGATTCTCACGGGCACCGGCCGCCATCGTTTCCACGAACCCCGAACGAACCCCGAACCGGAAGCAACGCAATGCGAGCTGTCGACGCCATCATGGAGTGCCTCAAGGCCGAGGGCGTCGAGGTGGTATTCGGGTACCCGGGCGGGGCCAACCTTCCGACCTACGACGCGTTCGTCGACGCTGGCATCCGCCACGTCCTCGTCCGTCATGAGGCGGGCGGCGGTCACGCGGCCGAGGGCTACGCGAAGTCGACCGGCAAGACCGCGGTGTGCCTCGGCACCTCCGGGCCGGGCGCGACCAACCTCGTCACGCCGATCATGGACGCGATGATGGACTCGGTTCCGGTGGTCTTCATCACCGGGCAGGTCCGCACCGACCTGCTCGGCACCGACGGTTTCCAGGAGGCCGACATCCTCGGCATCACCATGCCGGCGGTCAAGCACTCCTGGATGATCAGCGACCCCGCCGACATCCCGCAGGCGATCCACGAGGCGTTCCACGTCGCGTCGACCGGCCGGCCGGGGCCCGTCGTGGTCGACATCCCGACCGACCTCTCCAAGGCCGACATCCCCTACGAGATCGGGCAGAACACGCCCCTCGACTTGCCGGGCTACCAGCCCAAGTTCGAGGGCAACATGAAGCAGATCCGCCAGGCGGCCCGCGCGCTCGCGGCGTCCAAGCGCCCGCTGCTCTACGTCGGCGGTGGCGCGATCGCTGCCGGCGCCCGCGATGAAGTCCGCGAGCTGGCCGAAGTGACGGGCTTCCCGGTCACCTGCACGCTCATGGCGCTGGGCACCTTCCCGGCTCCCCATGACCAGTGGCTCGGCATGCCGGGCATGCACGGCACCCGCACCGCGAACTACACGATGGACGAGGCCGACCTGGTCTTCTCGATCGGTGCTCGCTTCGACGACCGCATCACGGGCAAGCTCTCCGAGTTCGCCCCGAACGCCAAGTTCATCCACCTCGACATCGACCCGGCCGAGATCGGCAAGAACGTGCCGGCGCACATCCCGATCGTGGGCGACGCCAAACAGGTGCTGGAGAAGCTGATCCCCGAGTACGCGTCGCTCAACGCCGACCGGTCGCGCCTCGACGAGTGGTGGGAGCGCATCCGCGCCTGGCAGACGCAGTACCCGCTCAAGTACGAGGAGTCGACCGACTCCGAGATCAAGTCGCCGTTCGCCGTCGACGCGATTCTCGAAGCCTCCGGCGGCGAAGCGATCGTCACGTCCGACGTCGGCCAGCACCAGATGTGGACCGCCCAGCGGTACGCCTTCCCGGAGCCGCGCCGCTGGATCAACTCGGGCGGGCTCGGCACGATGGGCTTCGGTCTCCCGGCCGCGCTCGGCGCCCAGGTGGGCAACCCCGACTCGCTCGTGGTCTGCGTCACCGGCGACGGCTCGATCCAGATGAACATCCAGGAGATGGCCACCGCCGTGCAGGAAGGCCTGCCCGTCAAGGTCGTCATCCTCAACAACGGTTACCTCGGCATGGTCCGCCAGTGGCAGGAGCTGTTCTGGGAGCGGCGCTACTCGCACGTCGACCTGCGCCCCGAGCAGGCCCCCGTGCCCGACTGGCAGAAGCTCGCCGAGGCCTACGGCTGGACCGGCGTGCGCCTCGACAAGAAAGAGACGCTCATCGACGACCTGCGCGCCGCCTTTGCCACCGAAGGCCCCGTGCTGATCGACGTGCGCGTCGCACGCGAAGAGAACGTGTACCCGATGATCGCCCCCGGTGCAGCCGCCCGGGACATGGTCGGCTAGCGGAGGGCATCAGCCATGGGTGATCCCGGAACCAAAGAAGTCATCAGCCTCGCCGACCTGCAGGCCGCTGCCGCCGGTGCCAAGACGGGCCGCAAGCACGTGCTGTCGCTCGTCGTGCAGAACCGCCCCGGTGTGCTCGTGCGCATCTCGGGCCTCTTCGCACGCCGCGGCTTCAACATCGACTCGCTCTCCGTCGGCCCGACCGACGACGAGGAGAAGTCGCGCATCACGATCACGATCGACGGCGCGACCCACCCGATCGACCAGGTCACGAAGCAGCTCCACAAGCTGGTCAACGTCCTCAAGATCCGCGACCTCGAGCCTGAAGACACCGTCGCACGCGAGATGGCCCTCTTCAAGGTCGGCGTCGAGAACGGCTCCGGCCGCGCCGAGGTGCTGCAGATCTGCAACGTCTTCCGCGGCAAGGTCGTCGACATCACCAAGCGCTCGCTGATCATCGAAGTCACCGGTACCCCGGAGAAGATCGAAGCGCTCGAAGAGATGCTTCTGCCGTTCGGCCTCATCGAGATGATGCGCACCGGAGAGATCGCCATCAGTCGCGGTAGGGACGAGACCTGATCGCTGAACGAGCGATGCGCTTGGCTTGCGGGGCCGGGGG
>JAEZDB010000224.1 GCA_023429855.1 Actinomycetes bacterium | reverse complement strand
GCGCGCTGCGCGTCGAGCGCGGCCCGCAGCGTCGCGTGCCGCAGCACCTCGTCCCACAGGGCCAGGAAGCGCTCGCGGTGCTCGGCGGTCTTCGTCATCGTCGCGGCCAGCGCCTCGCGCACGGTGGCCTCGTCGTCCCAGCTCAGCACGGCCAGGGCCCGCGAGGCGTCGAGCAGCTCGCCGCTGCCGACCGGTACCTCGGCCTTGCGCAGCGCACCGGCCAGCTCGAGCAGCAGCCCCTCCATGCCGCGCGGCAGCGCACCGGTGTTGCCCGGTGCGACGCCGCCCGTTGCGCGTTTTCCGCTCACGCGTTCAGCCCATGCGGTGGCGCTCAGCGCCCGCCGCGGCCGATCGGCTCGCCCAGCAGCGCCCCGGCGCGCTCGGCGACCAGCTCCAAGTCGGTGCGGTGCTTGAGCACCACCGGCAGCGTCTCGCGCAGCACCGCCGAGTCGATCGAGTCGGCACCGATGAGCAGCAGCGAGTGGGCCCAGTCGATCGTCTCGGAGATCGCCGGCGGCTTGCGCAGGTCGAGCTCGCGGATCTTCGCGGCGACCTCGGCGATCCGGAACGCGACCGCTTCGGGGAGCTCGGGCACGTGCTCGAGCAGGATGTCGCGCTCGCGCTCGGGCGACGGGTAGTCGAGGGTGAGGAAGAGGCAGCGCCGTTTGAGCGCCTCGGTCAGCTCGCGGGCCGCGTTCGACGTCAGCAGCACGAGCGGCCGCGAGGCGGCGTGCACGGTGCCCAGCTCGGGGATCGACACCTGGAAGTCGCTGAGCAGCTCGAGCAGCAGGGCCTCGAACTCCTGGTCGGCCTTGTCGATCTCGTCGACGAGCAGCACCACGGGCCGTTCGCTGCGGATCGCCTTGAGCAGCGGGCGCTCAAGGAGGAACTCCTCGGCAAACAGGTCGTCGCGCAGGCCGTCCCACTCGTCGCTGCCGGCCTCGGCGCCATGGGCGGCCTGGATCCGCAGCAGCTGGGCCCGGTAGTTCCACTCGTAGAGCGCCCGCGCCTCATCCAGGCCCTCGTAGCACTGCAGCCGCACGAGGTCGCGACCCGTCACCTTCGCGAGCGCCTTAGCCAGCTCGGTCTTGCCGACACCAGCGGGGCCTTCCACCAGCACCGGCTTGCCGAGCTCGATCGACAGCGCCGACACGAGGACGGTGCGGTCGTCGGCCAGGTACCCGGCCTCTCGGAGATCGGTGGCGAGCTTGGTGCGGTCCATCCCCCTCAAGGCTACGGGGAAGGCCATGTGGCCGTCACGGGCGCCAGAGCAAAGCGGCCCGCGGCGCGCGGCGTCAGAGCTCGGGTGCTGGCCGGTCGGCCCAGTCGTCGGCCACCGTCGCGGGGGTCACCTTCGGAGCGGGGTCGACCTCGGGGTCGGCGTCGTCGGCCAGCGGGAGCCGCGCAGCCTTTTCGATCGCGCGCATCGCCAGTCCCGCCGCCAGCAGACCGCCACCGGCCGCCATCGCGACCAGCAGGCCCCACTGCAGCCCGACGGTGCCGGTTCCGCCCGTGACCTGCGGCTTGTCGAACACCCGCACGAGCAACAGCACCATGACCCAGCCGCCGGCGATCGCGATCATCGTGCCGTCGCCCGCGGGCAACGCGACCGGCCGCTCGGAATGGCGGAACCACAGGAGCGTGAGCACAGCCATGCCGACGAGGATGATCGCGGCCTCGATCCAGGTGAACGACCCGAACGCGGAGAGGCTGGTCGTGACGAACGTCTTGCCGCCCTCAGGGACGACCGTCATGCCGTACCACGGCAGGAACAGCGAAACGAGCAGCGCCGCGCATGAGAAGGCAGCGAGCTTGCGGCCGTCGCTGAGCAGGCGCGCCGAGCGTTCGGGGTCTGCGTGGCCGGTCATGCGACGGTCTGCCCCGCGGCAGCGTGCAGCCGGTCGAGCAGCAGCGCCGAATCGTGGACCGAGACGGTGCGCAGCTGCCCCTGGAACGCCAGCGTCCAGCGTTCAGCCGGCCACTTCTGCACGTGCTCAAGCTCGGTGGCGAGCGTCTTGGCAGGGATCCACCGGTCTTGCGGGAGCACGATGAGCGGCTCGGTCGCCAGGCGCCACGGGTAGAGATCGGGGTTGCCGGGCTGGCCTGGCCAGATCTTCTCGCGGTCCTCGTACAGGTCGCCGGTGACCCGCACCGCCCCGGCGAACGCCATGGCCTTCGTGAGGTAGAAGACGATCACGTCGCCCGGCTCGAACTCGAGCGCGCGGGCCCGGTGGCGCTCCTTGAAGCCGATGACGGAGAAGCCGCGTGCCTCGGTCTCGCAGTGGTTGTCGACCGACGCGGTCAGGATCCAGGTCGCGTGCGTCACGTCGGGGATTCTAGGAGGAGCGGGCCGGGTGATCGGCATCTCCTCCGGTTCCGGCGCGGTCGGCTCGGGGGCAACCTGGGTCAGCATCCAGTCGGCCAGGTCGCGGGTCGCCGAGAGCCCGGCGGTAGCGGCGGCGGTGAGCCGGTTGCGCAGCTCGGGCGGCGCGATCTCGAGGATCCGGCGCACGGGCGGGAGGGCTTCGGCGCGCTGGGCGGCGGCGTCGGCGCCAGCG
>JAEZDB010000216.1 GCA_023429855.1 Actinomycetes bacterium | reverse complement strand
GCCGGGGCCGCCGCGACCGTCGCCCCGAACGATCCCGCCGCCTTGGCCGCAGCCCTCGAGCGCCTGCTCGCCGACCCGACCGAGCGGGCGCTGCTCACGGTCGGCGCGCGTGCCCTCTCGCGCGGAGACTGGTCGTGGGACGCCGTCGCCCAGCAACACCTCGCCGTCTACCGGGAGCTGCTCGGATGAGCCGCGGGCCGCGCTACACCTTCCGTCACGAGCCAGCGGCCGATGGCTCGGGCGACCGGTTCGTCGTCGAGCACCGCCGGCATCGCGCCGCGCGCGGCCTACTCCCAGCGGCGCTGCTGGCCTGGCACCACGTGGGCTACCCGCTGGCGCTGTGGGCGGTCGACCGCGCCGTGACGCGGCGCGACGCCCAAGACGCGGCGAAGCCGGCCCCGGCCCCCGGCGAGCCGCCAGCCCACCGCAGGTGTTCCTCTCCTACCCCGACGCCCGGCAGAACTCGAGACTCATCCCAGAACAATGGCGCGCTGCCGCCGCTGCCAAGCGTCGCGCTCGTGATCCCGGCGCACAACGAGGCCGCGGTGATCCGGGAGAAGATCGCGACGTCGCTCGCGCTCGACTACCCGCGCGAGCTGCTGCGGATCGTCGTCGCCGCCGACGGCTGCACCGACGACACCGTGCAGGCCGCCGAGCTCGCCGGCGCCGACGTGGTCCTCGACCTGCCGCGCGGCGGCAAGATGGCCGCCCAGCATGCCGCGATCGCCGACCTGACCGAGCCGATCGTCGCCTTCTCCGACGCCAACAGCGTGTGGGAGCCCGGTGCGCTGCGGGCGCTCGTCGAGGCGCTGGCGCCGAAGGACGTGGGCTACGCCTGCGGCCACGTGACCTTTGTCGATGCCGACGGCGGCGGCAACCAAGAGGGCCTGTACTGGCGCTACGAGATGGCGATCCGCGAGCGCGAGTCGCGGCTGCAGTCGGTGACCGCCGGCAACGGCGCGATCTACGCGATCAAGCGCGGCGCCTACCCGGCCTACCGCTTCGACCCCGTGATGGGCCACGACCTCGCGATGCCGTTCCAGTTCGTCCGCGCCGGCTGGCGCGCCGTCGACGTACCCGGCGCCAAGGCGACCGAGAAGATGGTGCCGACGATCGAGGGCGAGCTGCGCCGCAAGCGCCGCATGATGAGCCACGCGTGGCCGATCGTCCTGCGGGCCGGACTGCTCGACCTGCGCGGCCAGCCGCCCGGCTACGCGCTGATGCTCGTCTCCCACCGCTGGCTGCGGTACTTCGGCCCCGCGCTGCACCTGTGGCTCGCGGTCGGCTCGCTGCGCGGCGCGCGGCACTCGTGGGCGAGCCGCCTCCTCGTCCTCGGCCAGCTTAAGCTGCTCGCGTTCGCCGCCAAGCCCGACCTCGTCCCGGCCGGTCCGCTGCGCAAGCTCACCCTCGTCGCCCGCTACTACGTGGCGACCAACGCTTCGATCGCCCTCGGCCTCCGCGACCACCTTGTCGACGGCACGCAGGCATCATGGACTCCGCCCGAGGGCACGCGGTAGCTCGCCGCGTCCGACGCCTCAGCCAGCAATGTCGACGACCGCGCCGCCCCCAGCCGATCTCTCCCACCTGCCGACGCAGCCCGGCGTCGGCCCCGCCGCTGGCCGCCCGATCCCGGTCGTCCGCGCTGGGCGGCTGATGCGGCTGTTCGACCTTGTGATCGCGTCGACGGTCCTCGTGCTGACGGCCCCGATCCTCGCGGCAGCCGCGTTCGCCGTCACCCGCGAGTCGCGCGGCGGCGCGCTCTTCCGCCAAGGCCGCGTGGGCCTGCACGGCCGCGAGTTCGACGTGATCAAGCTGCGGACGATGGTCCAGGGCGCCGAGCACATCGGCGCCGGCCTGGCCGTCGACGAGAACGACGCCCGCATCACCCGCATCGGCAGCTTCCTGCGCCGCACCTCGATCGACGAGCTGCCGAACCTCATCAACGTGCTCCGCGGCGAGATGGCGATCGTCGGCCCCCGGCCGACCGTCCCCAGCCAGGTCGTCGACTACAGCGAGCGCCAGCTCGGCCGCCTCGCCGTGCGCCCCGGCATCACCGGCCTCGCCCAGGTCTCCGGCCGCGCGTCGCTGCCCTGGTCAGAGCGCATCGAGATCGACTTGCACTACGTCACGACCCGCTCGCTCAAGCTCGACCTGCAGATCATCCTCCGTACCGCCCTCACCGTCTTCGGCGGTGCCGGCCTGTATCGCGGCGACACCGGCGGCTGGCGCTGACGTCGGTCACAACCCCTTCACACGGCGGTCACGTGCGCTTCACGTCGCGGGGCCGGCGCGCCATGAGGATGCGGCGCATCCGCGCGCACCGATCCTCCGCGCGCGGCCAGCGGCCGCGGGGGCCTCGACGCTCTGCACCGGTTCGGGTGGACCGGTCGGCGAGCGACGGCCCCCGCGGCGCCCAAACCGCGGCGCCCAAAAACCGCACGCCGGCTAGGTCGGAGCGTGCCGTCGGCTACGCCGTCAGCACGTTGAAGCCGTGCGCCGCTGCGGCAGCCGAAAGCTGGCGGTCGAAGCACGCAAAAGCCGTGCAGTCCGGGTAGGCGTCGCGCATCGCGAGGGCGCTGGCGAGTTGCACGGCGTCGTACGCGCGCAGCCCGGCGGTGCCGGTCAGTTCGCTGGCTCGGAACAGGACGTGCGTGGTCGGCGGCAGCACAATGACGTCCGGGTCTCCTCCGGTCAGATCGAAGCGCGCCCGCTCAGCGAGGACCGCGGCATCGGAGCCGCTGATCTCGCCCAGGCGCTGCCGACGCCAGATCGCACTCGACACTTCGACGCTCGCGAGGCTCGACGCGAGCGTGGCGCTGAGCGACATGACCAGCTCACGGTACTCCTCGTCGAGGTAGCGCTTGACGAGCGCCGACGAGTCGGCGAACGCGATCACCAGCCCGAAGCTCGCTCTTGGGCCACGAGCGAGCTTCCGGTGGTGCCGCCACGACTGCGCGACAACGCGGCCTGAAAGCGCTCTTCGTCGGCGGGCGTGTGCTGCGGAGCAGCGGGACGGGTGGCGCTGTCGATCAGACCGGCGGCCGCGAGCCGCGCGCGGATTCGGTCGGCGTCAGGTTCATCCGCCGCAGGATCCATCGCGACGGTGAGCAGCCGGGTGATGTAGCCGTTGAGGCTTACTCCTGACGCGGCGGCGGCCTGTCGGGCACGACGGTGGAGATCGTCGTCGATGCGGAGACTGAGCTGCGCCATGACTTCACGATACCGCGCTCGTGGTTGCATGCAACCACCGCGACGCCCGACCTCACTCGACCGACGCGCCGCCGCCCTGCTGCGGCTTGATCGCGCGCCCGTAAGCCAGCGGCGACCTGGCGGCGGCGGCGAGGTCGGAGCCGGCGTAGTTCAGGCGGAAGCGGTAGAGCGTCTCAGAGTGCGGCCTGATGCTGACCGTCACGACGCGGCCTTTGAGCTTCGTCTTCTGGGCCTTGGCGACCGACACGTACGAGCCTGACTTCGTGCGACGCTCAATCGACAGCGTGACGGGACCGCGGCCGGGGGCGATCGTCCCGCGCAGCGTGATCTTCTTGTTGACCCGCAGGCGCTTAGGCACCGTGAGCTTGAGCTTCGGGACGATCACCATCTCGACGTCGGCCGAGGTGCCGCCGTCGCCGTCGGTACGGGCTACGCGCACGTTCCACGAGCGCGTGAACTTGCGGGCGAAGCGGTACTTGCCCGCGGAGTTCGTCCTCGTGGTCGTGATCGTCTGCCAGCTGGAGCCGCGGCTCACCTGCAGCGCCAGCGCCGCGCTGCGCAGCGGGGCAGAGCCTTGCGTGGCGGTGCCGCTCACCACCGTGCTCTTGCCGACGGCCACGCGCTTCTGCGTGGAGATCGTGATCTTCACCGGCTGCGGCACCGGCGCCGGCGCGGTTGGCAGGTTCACGGGCAGTGTGGGATCGGCGGCGGCGACCGAGCCGCGGACCCCGTCGAGGATCGTGTAGCCGGTGACGCCCGGGCACGCCGTCTGGCCGACGTCGCGGTGGCCGAAGACGCGCGGCAGCGTCGCAACCTCGCCCGCCTTGTAACGCGAGAGCGAGCCGCCAGCGCTCGTCAGGGCGACCGTGCCCGCACGCGGCACCCCGGCGACGGCCAGCTTCCACGCCGCCACCCGCGCGACCGTGGCGATCGTCGCCGGCGACGGCGCGACGCTCGTGTAGTCGCCGATCATCGAGATCCCCGCCGAGACCGCGTTGAAGCCTTGGGCGTGGGCGCCGACCACGGCCAGCGCGAGGCCCCCGGCGCGGCCCTCCCAGGCGCCGCCGTACTTGTCGACGAGCACGTTGTAGCCGATGTCGTTCCAGCCGTTGGAGTTCCGGTGGAACTTGCAGATCGCGAGCATCACCGCGGGCACCTGGTCGACGCTGTACTCGTTGGAGCCCGCCGTGTGGTGGACCGCGACGCCCTGAACCGAGCCGATGCCGGGCGCAGACCGCGGCGCGCACTCGTTGTTCGGGTCCCACGCGCTGCGCGGGTTGATGCCGGCCGTGTCGGACTTCGCTGCAGCGCGGGCGGCGCGGGCCTTCGGAATCGTGCCCGTCACGTCGACGAAGGCGGCACGCAGCCGCTCGGGTCGTGCGCCCTTCAGCTCGACCTGGAGCCGTCGCGCTGGCCCGGTCCACAGCGGTTCGGTCGACCCTTCGCGGCCGATCGTGGCTCCGCGCCGGGCTGCAGCAGCGGCGCCGGGGGCTCCCGGTTGCTCGATCACGCCGTCGGCGCCGGCCCGCTCGCTCTCGAGGTCGGCCCACTTCGTCCACGAGCCGTCGGTGCGCTGCGCGCGCATGCGGCCGGTGAG
>JAEZDB010000181.1 GCA_023429855.1 Actinomycetes bacterium | reverse complement strand
CCCCCGGCCCGGGCGCTGCGTTGTCGGCGGGCGTTCTGCTGGCCCGTCGGGCAGGGTGCGTGGGGGAATGCGCGAGGCGCGGGTCGCCATCTGCGCATCGAGGAGCCAGCGGGCTCGCTAGGGGCTGAGCTCGGCGGTGATCCGCTGGGCCCAGTCCTCGAGGTGGGCGGGGTAGTCGCTGGCGCCGACGTTGAGGACCCAGCGGTAGGCGTGGCCGATCGCCTCGTCGAGCAGCCGCCCGGCGAGCGTGGCCGCGTCGAAGCCGATGCGCTCCCTCACCGAGTCGTTCGGCGCGGAATACGGCGGCTGTCCGGTTCCGGCTGAGGTCGGCTATCGCGGTGCCGCGCGTTCATCGGCTCGCAACGTGAGCGGCGTACCGTCGGGCGGGTGCCCGCGTCACCACGAACCGGCGTCCTGATCAGCGCCCGCGCCAAGCGCGTCTACGTCGGCGTCACGATCGCCTACCTGCTCGTCGCGGCGGGATTTGCCGCGGCCGGGGTCTGGGCCGTCGCCGTGGTGCTTCTGGCCATGGGCGGCGCGATGACCGGCGCCAGCCGGCAGATGCGCACGCCGGAGCGAGCAGCGCGCCGAGTCCGGCGGGGCTAGGGAAGCGCGGCACGCGCAGCTGGGCGCGCCAAGGGGAAGCAGGGGGCGCCCCTGCGGGCGCGGTGTGGCGGAGTCTGGGGTGCGCTTAGGCGGCGCGGGCAGGGCGAGCGTCGACCACGTGGCCGGTCACGGCCCAGGCCTCAGCGCGCCCGTGCTCGTCGCCGATCATCGCGGCGGTGCCGTCGTCGAGGATCGGAGCCGCAAGCAGCTCGGGGTGATCGACAAGCGTCGCAACCACGGTCTCGGAGTCGGCGCCGTCGAGGTCGAGGCCGAGGGCGTTGTAGAGCGAGCCGCGGCGCACGAGCGCGTCGACCGGATCGCCGGTGAGGCGGGCCGCGAGGTCGCGCAGCTCAGAGGCGTTCAGCGCGCTGCCGGCAAGGCCGTTGCGGTGGACGTCGACCTGGTGGCTGCCGAGCTGCAGCGCCTGGAGCGCGTATTCGGAACTCGGCGAGTCGGGATCGTGATGGAGCGTGAGGGCGGGGAGGGGTGAGAGCAGGGTCAATGGGGCCATACCACGCACATTAGGCGCGTTATAGGGGCGCTGTGCCAGGTCCATACGCTCGTGTGACCATTACCGCGCTTGCCCTGGACGGACGGTCGATGTTGGCGCGTACGAGCGTCCAGAGTGGCGCGAAAAGGGGCCGTTTGGCCAGGCCGATCGGCCGCCCTGCGCGAGTGCCATCTGGGCGAGGCCGGTCGCCATTCCGGGTCCTCCGGTGGATCGATAGGTTCGCGACTCGTACCGGCGCCGTCCCCACGCGTCGTCGACCCACCCGCTGAGTGAGAGGCCGACCTTTGCTGCCCGTAGACGTGCCTGGCCGGCGGATCGCGGCCGCCCTCCTGCTGTTCGCCGCGTTCCTGATGGCGGCCTCGGTCGGGACCCCTTCGGCCACCGGGGCCGGGAGCGCAGGCGGCGCCGCGATCGAGTTCAGCGGCGCGCGCTCGCAGGTCCCAGGCTGCACGGTGCCCAAGCAGCTCGGCGTGGTCTTCGTGATCGACGACTCGGGCTCGATGCTCGGTAGCGACCCCGACAAACTGCGCGGTGCAGCCGTCGGCAACGGCCTCCAGGAGCTCGGCGTGGGCAGCGTCGCCTCAACCGTGCGCTTCGCTACCACCGCGTCGGTCGTGACGGCGCCAACCGTGCTCGACGCGGCCTCGATCGCGTCGGTCGGCGCGGCGGCCGCGGCCGGCCTCAAGTCCACTGGCGGCACGTCCTACGACGCGGCGTTCACCGCGGCCAAGGCCCAGCTCGATGCGATGCCGGCCACGGTCGACCGCAAAGCCGTGGTCTTCCTCTCCGACGGAGAACCGACGGGTACGTTCACGTCGGCTGACGCGATCATCAGCGCCGGGATTCCGATCTACCCGATCGGGTTCGACGCCGCCTCCGGGGGTGTGCTGTCGGAGCTCGCTACGCGCTCCGGCGGCGTGGTGTCGGCGGGTGGCACCGCGGCGCAGGCGCAGGGCGCGATGGCGCGTGCCGTCGCCTACCTGCGGTGCCGCGTCGTCAATGAACCGGAGACGTTCGACCTGCCGCCGGGCG
Source organism: Actinomycetes bacterium (assembly GCA_023429855.1). Lineage (GTDB taxonomy): Bacteria > Actinomycetota > Thermoleophilia > Solirubrobacterales > Solirubrobacteraceae > JAGIBJ01. The sequence continues at coordinate 4,348 of JAEZDB010000181.1, read as the reverse complement.
GCTCGCGCGACATCCCCGTCGACGTGCCCGCCGGAGCGCAGGCGCTGAACGTGCTCGCCAGCTGGGACAAGGGCGCGCTCACCGTACAGCTGCTGCGACCCGACGGCTCGGTGCTCGACGGCGGCAGCCTACGTGCGGGGGAGAGCTACGAACCACGGCCGACGAGCGTGCGGGTCGGCGTCGCCACGCCGACGCCGGGCAAGTGGAGCGTCAGGCTGACGGCTCCTGGCGGAAACGCCGAGACGATCCAGGTCTCCATCGACGTGCTCGGCGACGGTGCGACGCAGCACCCGATGAACCGCCGCCCGCAGCCGGAAGCTGCAGGCTGCGAAACCGAGGTCAACATTCTCGGGCGCGTCGCGTGGTCGCGGTGCCTGCGACCGGCACCTGGCGGCTACACGTCGGAGCGCCCGGTCCGGCTTGCCGGTATCGACTTCACGCCCGCAGCGGGCAAGCCGATCAAGCTCCTCACGAGCGGCAAGCTCGAGAGCGACAACGTCACGGTCTCGGTCACCACGAGCGGTCCGTTGCTGCCGGGCGGCACGGTCACGCTCTATTCAGGACGCCTCTCGTTGCCGCTTGGCGCGGCCACCCACCTCGAGTTCAACGGGACGACGAAGTCGGGCGGCAAGCACGCGGCCCCCACGTGGACGGTCGGCGGCCTCCCGGTCGAGGCCGGCGGCGGGCTCATCATCGACTGGACCGCTTCGGGCGCCACGATCGACCTCGCGCTCGGGCTCGGCCGCGACTTCGTCACGCTCCGCGGGCCGTCTGACGTCGACGGCGCCGGGCGCCACCTATCGCCGAAGGAGCGCGCCAAGACGCTGCAGCGCGGGTTCGGCGTCTCGGTGTCGCTGACGACCTCCAACGACAAAGGGCTCAGCGTCAACCGGCTCGAAGGCTCGATCGACTCGGGCCGGGTATTCGGTCGGCTCGCGGTCAAGAACGTCTTCGTCCGCTACAACGCGCGCCAGAACCTGTGGACGGCGGGCGGCGCGTTCGTGCCGTTCACGGGCCCGCTCGCGCGCTACGCGTTGCCGACGATCTCCGGTTCGATCGGCATCACGGTCAACCCGCTCGGCTTCGGCTCTGTCGAGCTCGCGGTCTCGAACATCAACAAGCCGATCGGCCCCTACATCTACCTCCAGAAGCTCGGCGGCGAAGTGCGCCGGGTGCCGGCGCCGTTCCGCATCAGCGGCTCGGCTGGCATCAGCCTCGGCCCCAAGGTCGACGTGCCCTTCATCGGCAAGGTCGCAGCGATCGAAGCCGACGGCTCGATGGCGTACCTGCCGCCGACCTCGATCGAGCTGTCGGGCGGCCTCAAGCTCTTCGGGCAGACGTTCGCCGACGGCTCCGTCGACGCGAACCTCGGCGAGGCGACCGGCAACCTCTCCGGCAACCTGAACCTCTCCTGGGGCGGCAACGGCTTCGACGGCCGGCTCGAGGGCTGGCTGCGCCGCTCCAGCTTCCAGGTGTCGGGCAACGCCGGCCTGCGCGTGTTCGGCAAGACCGTCAACGGCGCTGAGGCGTTCGTCAACGAGCGTGCGGCTGGTGCGTGTCGCCGCGGCTGGGGTCCGGACTTCGGCTTCACCTATGACTTCCGCGACTCCGCGCCCGACGTGATGGCCAGTAGCTGCAGCTTCGGGTCGCTCAAGTACTCGGCTGCGCCGTCGGGTCTGCGAGCGCGGCGCGCGCAGGCAGGCGCACAGGTCGTGGAGGTGCGCAAGAACTCGCCCGGCGAGCTGATCAAGTTGCACGCCGACGGCGGCGCCCCGGCCGTCGTCGTGCGCGGTCCAGGCACCGAGTTCACGGTCGACGCCGGCGCCGGCTACGTCGAGCAGCCGGCGTACGCCGTCGTGCGCGACGAGCCGAGCAACGACCTGTGGATCGTGCTCAACCGGCCCGCCGCCGGCCGTTGGACGTTCGAGCCGCTCGCTGGCGCTCCGCCGCTGGCGCCGCTCGGCGCCACGCGCGCCAAGCGCAACGCCGAGATCAGGGCTCGGCTGAGCAAGCGCGGCGGTGGGCGCTACACCGTGCGCTGGAAGGCCAAGCTTGCGGGCGGCGACCGCGTGAAGCTCGTCGAGCGCGGATCGGGGGGACTCGTACGAACGATCAAGACGTCGCGCCGCGCTGGCGGAGCGATCAGCTTCCGGCCCACGGCCGGCCCGGCAGGCGTGCGGACGATCACGGCGAGTGTCGAGCGCGGCAAGGCGGTGGCGGCCGACGCGACCGCCGGCACCATCACGCTCAAGCGCGATGTACGTCCGGCAGCGCCGCGAAGGCTGCGGGTCGTACGGCGCGGCACCACGGTCACGGTCCGCTGGGCCGGCCGCAACGCCGGTGGCGACTGGCTGGCGACGCTGCGCACGAAGGACGGCCGCCGTTACGAATCGACCACGAAGCGCCGCTCGATGGTGTTCTACGGCGTGTCGCGCGACACCGCCGGCAAGCTGCTCGTGCGGTCGATCACCGGGACCGGAGTCGAGAGCTCGGCCGCCAGCAAGTCGCTCTCGGCGAGAAAGACCTCGAAGCGGCGCCGCTAACTGGCGTCGCCGCTATTCGGCGTCGACGACCTTGCCCGCCGCGGCCCAGGCCGCGGCGCGGCTGCGCGGTCGGCCGATCATCGCGGCGGTGCCGTCGTCGAGGATCGGCCGCTGCAGCAACGCCGGGTGCTCGACGAGCGTGGCGACGACGGTGTCGAGGTCAGCGCCATCGAGCTCGAGGCCGAGCTTCTTGTAGTTCGCGTCGCGGCGCACGAGCGCGTCGACCGGGTCGCCCTGCAAGCGGCCGGCAAGGTCACGGAGCTCATCCTCCGTGAGCCGCTCCTTGACCAGCAGGTACTTGCGCACCTCCACCTCGCGCCCCGCGTCCTGCAGCGCGTCGAGCGCGTGGACCGAGGTCGAGCAGTGGGGGTTGTGGAGCAGCGTCAGAGTCACGCGGCGGATCGTAGGCCAGGCGCGCGACGCGCAGCGCATTGGCGGGGGTCGTGTCCTACGGACGTAGGTCCTCGACCGCGCAGGGGAGGTCGCGTCGCCCGAGAATCTCCGGGTTACCGGTCAGGAGCGTCCCGCCGATGGCTGCGGCTGTCGCGAGGGCGAAGCAATCGCCCAGCGCGATCGGCATCGCTGCCTTCAGCTGCGCCGTCTCCACCATGCGCGTCGGGCCGGGCAGGTCGAAGTCGAAGTGGCGGCGCAGGCCGGCGAGCACCTCGTCGGCGGCCTCTCGCCCGTGCTGGCGCTCCACGCGGTAGTAGACCTCCACGGCATTCACCCAGTTCATCGTCGGGCGTTCGGGGAGGAGGGCTTCGACGCGCTCCGCAGCCGGCGCTTCACCGTCGAGCCACGCGAGTACGGCCCACGAATCAAGGCAGGCGATCACCGCGGTTCGACGGCGCGGTCGCTGAGGAGCTGGGCTGCCATCCCGCTCCCGGCAAAGCGTCCCGCCATGCCGCTGCCCGCTGAGCGCGGCACGAGGACGACCTCGCCGTCGCGGAGCGTGAACTCGACCTCTACGCCCGGTTTGAGCCCAGTGCGCTCCCGAATCGATTTCGGGATCACCACTTGGCCCTTCGTTCCGATTCGAGAAGTCATACCAGTACGGTATGACAGTCTTGGCGCGATGTCCAGCGCGCTCGGCCGCGGTCATTCGCTTCGACGCTTTACCCTCGGTGGCCCGATGAGCAGCCAGCGCAAGTACTACCTCTTCGCCGCCGTCGTCTTCAGCGTCGGCGCGATCCTCGCCGTGATCGGCGGGGCCTACACGGCGCTGTTCGTGTTCCTCGTGCTCGCCGCGACGATGTTCGGCGTGCAGGCCCGCGTCGACGTGTGGATGGAGGCGCGCCGGCCCAGCGACCGGCCCGGCGCGCGCTCCGAGTAGCTCGGACCCGAGCAGGCGCCGTCGTGGCGCCAGGCTCGATCAGCAGCTCTTGTTCCAGCGGGGGTTGGCGGTCCCGCCCGACCAGATGTAGCCGCGCGAGGTCTTGAACCAGATCGACGACGCCTGGTTGTAGAAGCGTCCGCGGCAGATCGTCTCGCCGTTGGTCTCCTTCGACACGGGGATCGTGCCGGCGCCCCACGAGCTGCTGCCGCCCGACGAGGTGCACGGCCTGGGCCGAGCCGCGATCGACGTCCACGTGCTCGCAAGCCGCGTATTGAACGCTGAGCCGTAGAGCGACGCATCGCAGATGCCGAGACGGCTGCCCTTCGGGTTGCCGATGGAGCCCAGCGGCGTGAGCGGGTCGCCGGCGTGGGTGCCCAGCTTGTCGGTGACGAGCGTGATCACCAGGCCCGCCGTGTTGTTCAGCGTGGGCCCGGTGGTAGCGGCAGCGTGTCCCGGGGCGGGCGCCCCC
>JAEZDB010000135.1 GCA_023429855.1 Actinomycetes bacterium | reverse complement strand
CCCCCGGCCGCCCTTCGTCTGGTCGCCCAGAAGTGTTAGCCGCGGCGGTACGGGTCGACCATCACGGAGTCGATCGTCACACCGATGTTGACGAGGCCCGACGTGGGGCTGATCCCGACGTTCATCGCCTGGTTCACGCCGCTGGTGATGCCGGAGATGAACCCGCTGAGTGCGTTGGTGCCGACGACGGCGGTCGCGATGTCGGAGCTCAGATCCGCGGGGCTGGCCACCGAGAACTTGAGCTGCACCGACGCCGACTTGGTCGTCGCGTTGAGCGGGATGATCGTGGCCAACGGGCTCTTCGGCGACGCCTGCCAGGCCGACGGCGTGATCGAGATCGCCTGCGACGACAACAGCTCGGTCTTCGTGACCGCTCCACGGGCGTCCTTGTAGACCACGTGCGCGATGAAGCCGGTCGCGCCTGCGCTGTCGACCTTGTAGGCGAAGCGGAAGTGCGGGTTGGTCTCGTCGACGCAGAACGCCGGCGAGGTCGCTGTTGAGCCGATTGGCATCCGCAGCGCCTTCGAGCCCGGCGTGATGCCGAGCGATTCGTTGCCCGAGGCCACCGCCGCCGACCCGGTCAGCGACCACCCTTTGGCGCCGCTCTCGAAGTCGCCGGCCGGTGCGACCGAGTAGTCCGCGGTGTCGCCGTCGATGTTCAAGAACGCCTTGGTGGTGGGCAGCGGGACGCATGAGCTGTCGGTGGCTGCGGCCTGCGTGGTCTTCGCGGCCGTGGTCGTCTTGGGTTTGAACAGCGAGCTGAGCGTCGCGGCAGAGGCGCCGGCGGGAGCTGCCCCGCAGAGCAGCGCGGCGGCGAGGAGCCCGGCTGGCGCGGTGATCGGGGCTTTACGCAGTGGCATAGGGACCTTTGAGTACGTGGGACGGTGGCCGTCGCGATCGCGCTCGGAAGAACGCTCCGTTCGGCCATGCTCCACCGTGATCGGCGGTGCACCAGCGGGGCGTAAGCAGGAGCGCGACTCGATCTGACGGCACACGCCGCTGCCGGTGACTCGTCACCCTTTCCCCGTGGCGCGCACATCTGAGGGCACACCACCTCGGCTCGTTTCGCTACAAAGCGGTGTGACGAGGGTTAGGGGTCGTCGTGGCCGCCAGCACGGCGCCGCCGAAGCCGGTGTGGAGCCTCACCGCTGCATACCGCGCTGGTCGCGGGCGTGGTCTACCCGGCCGATGCCGACGGCTAGGCAGACCACGAGCGCCCCGGCGCCCGTCCACATTGCGACCAGCGTGGCAACAAGCACCGGCTCAGCCCTTCTGAGCGGGGACGGTTGCTGCGGCTTGCTTCGCCGAGCGATGCGTTCTGAGCAGCAGTCGTACCAGCTGGGTTTGGGAGGGCCTCACGGGCATGGTTGTTACCTCGGCGGGACGGAACTGCCATTCCGGCAGCGAGAGAAGCAAACCACGGGCCGAGGGTGGCCCCGCTTAACGATTTGCGAACAACCGCCTGCTCTCGCGGTCGGGGCTGGGCGAGGCCATGTGCCGCTACGAAGCCACGTCCCAGACCTGCTTCTGGATCCCGTTCGCGTAGAACTCGTGCTCCACGAGCTGCAGCTTGGTGGTGTCCTTATCGGCGGCGCTCCAGAGTCGCTTTCCGGCGCCGAGCAGCACCGGAAACACGAGCAGGTGGTAGCGGTCGACGAGGCCCGCGTCGGCGAGTGCCGCGCCGAGCGTGCCACTGCCATGTACGAGCAGCGGAGGCCCGTCTTGCTTCTTCAACTCTGCCACCGCGTCGAGCGACGGCAGGATCGTCGCCGGCCACCGTTCGTCGTCCTGCTCGAGGGTCGACGACACCACATATCGCGGCAGCGCGTTGTACATGGCGAAGTCGTCCATCGTCGGCCAGACCGGCGCGAACGCCTCGTAGGACACGCGCCCCAGCAACAGACCGCCGGCCTCCTCCTGCTCGCGGCCTTTGAGCTCGTAGGCCGCAGGGTCGAACTCGACGGCCTTGAACGTCCACCCCGAGTTGCGATAGCCCGGCTCGCCTCCGGGGGCTTCGATGACACCGTCGAGCGAAACGAAGGCGGTGATGATGATGTCCATACGGCGCTCCTGGAAGGGCAGGCTTGAGGTCGGGCGGGTCGGGCCTTCCTGACGGGTGGGGCCGCGATGCGGGTCGGAGCGACCGCTGAGCCGCGGGCGCCGCAGCCCCTACTGCGGCGCGGCGTGCCCGGCGAGCGCCGCGCAGCGTCGCACGAGCGCCCGCAGACCGGCGAGGTCGTCGGGCTTGACCTCGTACTCGTCGACCGTGGCTTCGAGCGAGCGGAGGATGTCGTGCTCGGCAAACGACCCGGTGAGCATGACCACCTTCAGGTCAGCGCCTGCTGGCGCCGCGCGCAGCTGCTCGAGCATGCTGACGCCGTCGGCCCCGGGCAGGTGCAGGTCGAGCAGCAGTAGATCGAGGGTTCCGAGCAGGTCCGCGTCGTCTTCCACCGCCGCGACGAGCGCTTCAGCGGTGGGCCAATGCCGCACCGTTCCGATCTCGCTGAAGGCCCGGGAGAAGTTCGCGGCGTCGTCGTCGTTGTCTTCGACGAGGCCGATGCGGAGTGTGGCAGTCATGGGTGGCCGTACCGGGGATGGCGAGAGGTAACACGCAGGCAGAGGCCGACGCGGTCCAGCGAAACCTAACGCACCGGTTCAGGGCTGGCTGTCGGCGGCGCTGCGTCAAGCCCGGTTGCCACGAAGAACGTGCACCCGCGGCCCGGCTCGGACTCCAGCCAGACGTCGCCGCCGTGCCGCCGGCAGATCAGTCTGCACAGCGCCAGGCCGGACCCGGACCCTGGTGCTTTGGGGTTCAGCTGCTGAAACAGGCCGAAGACGCGCTCGTGATGGGCCGGGTCGATCCCGATGCCACGGTCGGTCACCGTCAGGACCTGGGACTCCAGGGGCGCGCCCTGCAAGCGCGCGGGCAGTTCAGACCGCTTGGCGGCCTCTCCGAGCGAGCTCAAGCCGACCGACACGTCGGCGGGCCCGTCGGAGTACTTGATGGCGTTGCCGATCAGGTTCACCAGGACGTGCCGCAACCCCGCCGGGTCGGTCGTGAGCGTCTCCGGGGTAGCCCGGATCGTGGCTTCGAGGGCGTCGGGGCCGAGCAGCTCGACGGCCTCCCGCACGGCATCGTCGATGCTGACCACACGCGGGTGCCAGCCCTGGTTGCCCACTTCGGCATAGGCGAGCAGGTCGGCCAGAAGCTGGTGCATGCGGTCGCTGAGTCGCAAAACGGTTTCGAACTCCTGCGCCTGCTCCTCGCTGAGCGACTCACGCAACTCTTCGAGGAGGAACTCGGCGTGTAGCCGGATCCCTCGCAGCGGCGCACCGAGATCGTGCGCGGCCGCATGCGCAAAGGCGTCGTACTCCTCGTTGGAACGTCGGAGTTCGCTGTTGAGCGTCTGCATCTGGGCGTAGCGGGCCACGACCAGCTCGCCGATGGCCTCGCGCAGGTCGCGGACGGCTTGCAGCTCCGCGTCCCGCCACGGCGATGACGATCCGGTCTGGTGCTCGACCCGTTCGGCAAGCCGTTTGAACAGGGCACCTGGCTGGTCGACGGCATCCTCCTCGGCGCCGCGCTCGATCCACGTGATGGGACGGCGGCGCTCGCCACGGGTCCACACCACGAGGTCGCCGGGCGAAGAACTTAGTCGGATCGCCAGGTAGCCGGCGGCCACCGCGGGGTCGACCTTCTCCTCGAACGTGGTCGCAGCGACGAGCGGATCGTCGACGGCGACGATGGCGGCACGCGCGACCGCCACCACCTGTTCTTGCGCCGATTGCCGGAGCGGCGCGCCGACAGCGTGCGTCCGGCCGTCGATCACCACGATCGCAGCGTCGGCGTTGCACACCCCGCAGAGCGCGTCGCCGTCGCGCACGAGCCCGGCGGCGAGGTCGCTCGAGCCCGCTGCAGCCCGCACCACGCGCGCCGCCCAGCGCGCCAGCTCGACCTGGTCCCGGGCGTTCTCTGCGGCAACGAGCTCGGCGAGGCGCGTCCCGATCAGCGCGCCGATCAGCCGCAGTTCGGCCTGCGTCGCCGCCGTGAGCCGCCGTGCCGACGGGTGGGCCGCGGAGAGCCGCCCCCATAGGCGTCCGTCGAAGACGAGTGGCACGCTGGCGAGTGCTTTGACGCCGATCTTCGAGCGCTCTGCCAGGTAGCCGGGAAACGGCCGCAAGAGCGAGCTGCCTTGCAGATCCAGCTCATGGGGATCGGGGGTCAGGTGCGTTGGCCCCGCATCGAGGTCGGCGACGAAGAACGGGATGAGCCGATCGCCGAGCCGCGGGTGGTCGGGCGGAAGGTCTTGCACGGGGATCAGCTGGCCGATCGCCCGTTCACCTCCCGCCTCCACATCAGCGGCGACGACGAGGCTGTGGCCCGCTGCCTCGGTCTTGGTGAGCCACGCACCGGCAAAGCCCGTGATCTGCCGGGCGACGACGGTCGCGACGTCAAGGAGTTCCCCGCTGGAGTCGCAGCTGTAGAGCCGCTCGCTCCAGCCCGCCACCCGCTCGAGCGCCTGCGCCTCGGTGCCCGGGAGCTGGGAGGGCAGCGGCAGCACATCGAGTCCGCACAGGCTGCCGCCTGGATCGAACGCGTGCAGCTTGACGATCTCCCCCGTCGACGCCAGCGAGATCTGACGCCAGCCGACATCGCGGACGCCGGTGCTGAGCGCCGCTTGCAGGTCTGCGGCCTGGGTCGCGTCGAAGACGGCGCTGAGTGGCGCGTCGATCAGGGCTGCCGGAGCGATGCCCAGGATGTCCTGCGCGTTGGCCGACACGTGGGAGATCCGCAGCTCCTCGTTGACGATCACGACGGCCCCAAACGCTTCGAGCTCGCGCTGATGCGCCGCGGCGAGGTCGCGGGTCATCGGACGGCCCGGCTGGGCTGCGGCATCGAAGGTGGCGGTTTCATTCGGGGGCTAGGCGGTGGAAAGAGGGTCAAGCTCGCCGAGCAGACGCTGCCTTCGCATCGCCTATTAGACCGGTGCAGCGTCCCGCGCGCCAGCCGGCCTTCGGGCAGCCTGGGGCGGGGGGGGGGGC
>JAEZDB010000025.1 GCA_023429855.1 Actinomycetes bacterium | reverse complement strand
CGGCCCGGCAACCCACCAACTACCAGAAGGGCGGCTGGTTCTCCGGCACGTCGCCGGTGCGGCGTACGTCCCAGGACCAGCGCTCGCTGGGTTCGAGCCAGTCGCGGACCGAGATGATCACGTCGAGTGGCGGACGCTGGGCGTCCCAGGTGAAGGCGCCGTCCCACGCCTCGACGCAGGCCTGCATCGCGGCGAGGCCGAAGCCGGCCTGGTGCTTGAGGCCGTTGCCGATGTGGCCCTCGCCGATCCACAGGCGGTCGCCGGTGAACTCGAGTGAGTTGTTGCGGAAGGGCGTCTCGCGCAGGAGGTGGCGGGCGGCGAGCTGTGCCGCGTCGGGGGTCGTCGTCTCGATCCCGGCGGCCGCGCACCGCGACCGGAAGATGCGGTCGCGCTCGTTGGCGTGCTCGAGTTCGCGGCGCCGCTGCGAGTTCGCGGCGCGGATCTGACGCATGAAGCTGCTGTTGGCGGTGAATTTCGACATCGGTACCCGGAGTGCCCGTGGGTGATCGGTCCGTCGGCTGTTTGGACCGGTTGGGCTCACCTTGGTTATCGCTGCCGGACGGGTATGGCTTTAGGCGTGATGCGTCCAGATCGACGCCTGGCGTGCCAGGCTGTGCGGGCATGCCGCGCGTCCCGCATTCGACCGACGACCTGGAGGCCGCTGAGCTCGAGCTGCAGCGGGCCATGGTCGCGTCCGATGTGGTCGCGCTCGACGCGCTGCTCGACGACGAGCTGGAGTTCGTCGGACCCGACGGAGCCGTCCTCACCAAGGCGCAGGACATCGAGGCGCACCGGTCCGGTCGGCTGCGGATCACCGAGCTGCTGGTGGAACGACAGCGCGTGCGGGTGCTCGAAGAGCTCGGCACGACCGACGTCATCGCGACGGTGGCCGGAACGCACGAAGGCGCGCCCTTTCGGACGCGCCTTCGCTATCAACGGACCTGGCGCCTGGGGGACGCCTGGACCGTGGTGTCCGCTCATGCGTCGCCGGTTACGCGACGCAGGTAGCCCGCCTCAGGGGTTGGCGATGAGCGGCGTGGGCGGCATCCCCTCAGACGCCGCCCACCGTGTGGTGGGAAGGAGCCGCGGTCAGACGCGGATCACGACGACGGTGCCGCCGTCCTTGCCCTTGCCCTTCTTCTTGATGATCGTGACCGTCGGCTCGTTCGGCGTCGAGTCGTCGGCAGCGGGCTCGCCGTCGTCCTTCGTCTTCGGCGCCTTCCGCTCGACCCGCTCGCAGGAGCCAGCCGGGTTCTCGGCCGTCGCGTCGGCGATGATGTCCTGCATGTCGGCGATCACGCGGTCCTTGCCGGCGCCGCACGTGATGACGTCGGCTTCGCCGTCGCGGACGTGGAACTTGTCGTTGCCGTCGCCGCCGTCGAGCCGGTCGACCGTGGTGTTGCCGTCGGTCGTGGCGTCGACGCGGGCCATCGCCCACAGGTCGTCGTTGCCGTTGCCGCCGGTCACCGTGTCGGCACCCGCGTTGGCGTAGATGCGGTCGTTGCCGTCGCCGCCGGCGATCGTGTCGTTGCCGCTGCCGCCCGACGCGCGGTCGTTGCCGTTGCCCAGGTCGATGGTGTCGTCGCCGCGGCCGCCGTTGACGCGGTCGTTGCCGTCGTCGCCCGTCGCCGTGTCGTTGCCTTCGGCCAGGTAGATGCGATCCCGGCCGTTGCCGCCGTGAGCAGTGTCGTTGCCGGCGCCAGCCCAGACGCGGTCAATGCCGTCCTCGCCGTTCAGGGTGTCGTCGCCCGCGAGGCCGATCAGGAGGTCGTGCCCGCTACCGGCGTTGATCACGTCGGCGAGCGACGTGCCGCGCAGCCGCTCGTTCGCCGACGTACCCGTCACGTCGGCCGCCTGGGCCGTGGCCGTGGTGAGCGCGAAGGTAGCCATGGCGACCGCCGCAGCTCGGGTGGTCAGGTGGAGGTGCATGTGAGGTGTCTCCTCGTGGTGCCGGGGAACTGCCCGCACGACGCACGGGCTCTGGCAGTTCAAAACCCCGCTGGCGCAACGGAGTTGCGCGGCGTTACTCCGTTCTCTGGTCGTCGCCGGGCGTGGGCGACGCACCGTCGCGGGGTCGGCCAGCACGTTTGCGCCCAAGCAACCGAACGACCGGTCATCCGGGCGCAAACGCCCCGGCCGGCCAGCCGAAAACCCGTGCGATGCCGCCCCGCCGGGCGCTCGCGTCGACCGCTCGCTAGGTCGCAACGCCGACTCTGCGGCTCTCTGCCATAATCCCGCTCCGGCATACGCCCGGGGGCGTAGCTCAGTTGGTTAGAGCGCCGGCCTGTCACGCCGGAGGTCGCGGGTTCGAGTCCCGTCGCTCCCGTCCCCGGACTTTGTCATGGAGGCCTCGCGCAAGCGGGGCTTTCTGCGTTCTGCGGCGACGTTCTCAGGAACGCCGTGTAGCGGTCGGCTGGTTCGAGCGTACGGCGCGTTGGCGTAGTTGCGTCGGAACGAGCCCTGGGCCTTGATCCAGGCTGCTGGCCCCTTACCGCTTCAGCGTGAACCGCTTCGTCGCCGCTGCCCCTGCGTTGCCGGCGCCGTCGGTGGCGGTCGCCGTCACGAGGTACTTGCCGAGTGCGAGCTGCTTCTTCGGCGTGAGCTTGCCCTTGAAGGTCAGCGTGTTGAGGCCGGCTTTGCCGTCGATGGTGAGGGTGCCGCGGAGGTTGGGTCGCGTGCACTTGGGCTTCTTGCGGTGCTTGGCCGACGGCTTCACGCACTTGGTGGCTACCAACCGGCCTTTCGTGGGCTGGCCGAAGTCGAGTTTCACCTTGGCTGGCTCGGAGAGCGTGAAGCTGATCGTCGTGCCCTTGGCACGCCTGAACGACTTGCTCAGCGTCAGGTTCGAGAGGACTGGCTTGACTTCGTCCTTCGGTGGCGCGGGGGTGACGGGCGGGGCGGCCGGCGGG
>JAEZDB010000399.1 GCA_023429855.1 Actinomycetes bacterium | reverse complement strand
TGCTGCAAGCGCTTGCAGCAAGCACCACCGCCTTCGCTTCGCCAGGCGCGCTACGCCTCGGAGGCTCGCGCTGCTCCCTCGACCCAAGGCGCTAGCGGCGGATCGCGATGAAGAGTCGACGGCAGGTGGTCATCGTGCCCGGATCGGCGGTACACACCAGCAGGTCGGCGCGAGCCGTCTTCGGCCATCGCCGAGAGATCGCCTTCGTCCGCTTCGGATCCCACAATCTGTACGACCTACCGAGCACGACCCCGACACGGCTCTTGGCGTTTGCCGTCTTCACGTGGCGAACCCGGCTGTACAGCGATAGCCGACCTCCTGGCCAGGGCTGTGCCGCGCGCGCAACGTACACGACTACCCGCGTCTTGGCGCGAGTCGTGACTCCCACCTTGATCGTGCCACCGACTCTGGCGCTTCTGGGTGCGGAGATTCGCAGCGGGCGCCGCTTGAACGTTCGCGTTGGAATCGCGGCTCGCGAGGTCGTCCGGACCGCCGCTTGTCGAATACCGCTTGGGCACTTGGCTGCCGACACTTCGGTGGTTCCGAACAAGTTCGATGATCCGATCTTCAGGCACTTCCCCTGCCTTTCGATCTGGTCACGAACGTTCTGCGTGATTGAGTTCGCGACCCCGTCGATGACGATTGGAGCCAAGGTGCAGCTATATCCGCCGACGATCGACACCGCCTTGGTTTGGGGAAGGGGTACGAGTCCGATACCCGTTGCCAGGAAGCTGCAGACGGTCTCGGCGCTGAGCTGCGGGTAGTTGTCAGCCGCTGCCAGGGCATCGCACTGGATACCCGCGGCGGTCGAAGCGCCTGACTTGTCCACGAGGCCAACGGTCTGCGTGATGAGCGCGCAGTACGTGGTCTTGTCGATCTCGACGGGCTGTTGATTCAGCGCTCCGACGCAGACGAAGTACAGGCTCATCTCCCGCCCGTAGAGGGTTCCCGTGAAGAGCCCGTCGCTGACTGACTGGGAGCCGGTGCCCGGGTAGCGCTTCGCACAGTCTTTCGCGGTCCCCGGAGCGACAGGCGTGTAGGGCTGCCCGGCAACCGGCCCGAGCGTTGTGCACAGCAGCGTCGGATCGGTCACACCTCTGCCGCAGAGCTCTGGGTTGGTCGTGGCTGGTGGGTTGTCGCGAGGCCCGCTCACTGGGGGTGTGGTCGGCACCAGCGGGCCGGCTGTATGGGTAGCCCGCGCGAGCCTGATCGTTGGCCCATCTCCCCACACCGCCGTGATGACCCCGTTGCGCGAGACGCCGATGGCGCGCGAAGACGGCCCCAGGTACTCGCCGCCGGCCCGCTCCTGCGGGTCGATCAGCCGCGTCGTTGTGACCGCACCGCCGGCTTCGATGACCGTCGCCGAGACGCCGGGCGGGTCCGCGGAGGAGTTCCCGGTCAGGGTCCTCGACAGGAACGCGCACGCCCCGTCATTCAGCTGAACAACTGAAACTGCCAGGGCGTACCCCACGCCGAGGTCCTGGCGAGTCACCGTGACCGACGGACGAGCCGATCCATCTGATCCAAGCCGGTGAACCGTTGCGTCCGAGGAGCTGAGGCTGTTCTCGATGTAGCACGCTCGTCCGGTCGCATCGACGTCGGCGAGGCCTGCGCGGGTCGCTCCGAGGTTGGCGATTGCGCCGTCCGGCGCCATGCGGAACCCGGTGGCAAGGAGCGACCCGTCACCGCCGATGAACGAGTGCGCGCCCGGAGCCTGGAGGAGGCGGGTCATATTGGTCTCTCGTATCCGCCAGAAGCCCACTTGGCTGGGATCGCTTCGTGTGGCGGCAACCCCGACATCCCCGTCTGCGAGCGCCCTGACCCCCAAGAGCCCCACCTGGTTGTGACCGGGCGTTTCTGAGATCGGCGCTGGCTCAACTACTGCAGACGACACCTTGCCGTTGGGAGCGACGCGACTCAACATGACCGCCCCATTCGGGCCTCCGGAAGTTCCTGGGCCTCCGGGGGCGATGTAGCCGACCCACGCGAGATAGGCCGTGGCATCAGCTCCGACCGCAATCGGCGGTGAGTCAGGCCCTCGAGAGTCGGGTACGTAGGCATCTTCCGCAACGACCAACGGGCTGCCCTGGAGCGTCCCGGTCGTGCCGCTCACGCGAGCCACCTTGAGTGAGTACCGGCAGTCGCAGTCGCTGCCGCCGGCCGAAGGTGGGGTGTACGTCATTCCTTGCCAGGCGACTGCCACGTCGCCGTTGGGTCCGACCGCCACCGCCGGGCTGGTGGTATGGGCGTGGTAGCCGGTCGCCCAATACTGGGAATTGAGGGTCGCGTCGAGTTCCACCGGACTTCGAGCGACGCCGGCGGCGGTCACGACGGCAGCCATGACGGCGACCCGCTCGTCCGGTCCGTCTGGCGTAGCGACCACGGTTCGCTGGATCCAGGTAACCGCCGTCGTCCCATCGGCGCCGGTCGCTGCGATCGGACTCGGATAGTCGCCTCTCCACCCGGTGAACGAGGCAACGGTTACCGGCTCCGACCAAGCCGAGGTCGCCGCGTCAGCTTTGGTTGACCAAACTCCCGCAGTCAACAGAGCTAGGAGCAGCAGGACGGAGATACGCACCCACGGAATATAGAAGCCCACGGAACCCCGCTGGCTCCTGACGGCCCCAGTAGCGCGAACGGGACGACCGCGACGCCGTCAGACGCGCTGATCGGCACCCTCCACGATCAGGTCGACCTCGCGGTCGGTCGCGTGCGCGGCTTCGCTTCGGCAGGCCGCTACGCCTCGGGGGTTTGCGCTTGCCACAGGGCGGCGAGCGGCAACGCCCACATACGTTCGCCGATCTGGTGGCTCGTCCCAGACAGGCCGAGTACGGCGCCTCCGAGAAACCGGTCGCCGAGGCGCGCCGCCAGGGCGCGGATGCCGTCGAAATGCTGAGCGCGGTACGTCTCCGTGGCCTTCACTTCCAGGAGAAAGACTCTGCCGTCAGCGAACTCGATCACGAGGTCGACCTCGAGCCCGTCGCGGTCGCGGAAGTGGTAGAGGTCGAACTCTTCGCGCGACCACGCCCGTTGCTTCTGCAGCTCCGACGCGGCGAGGGCTTCGATGAACGGTCCGAGCTTCGTGGCGGCGGCCAGCTCAGCGAGTCCGTCTGGGTGCTGGCGGATGAGTCGCAGCGCCAGCGCCGAGTCGGCGACGCCGACCTTGCGGCGTCCGATCTCTCGCTTGGTGAGGTTCGGTCCCCAGGGGCGCACCTCGCTCGTCAGATAGAGCGTTTGGAGCGCCGCCAGGTACGGCGCCACCGTCGACGGCGACATCCGCAGGTGGTCGGCGAACCGCGCCTGCACCAGCTCGCCCGCCTGGTTGGCGGCGATCAGTCGCAGCATGCCGTGGAGGCGATCGTGCTGCAGCCCGGGCGATACGTCGGCGATGTCGCGGGTCAGCAGCCGGTCGAGGTAGCTGTCGAGCCAGTGGTGACGCATGCGCTGCTCGAGGCGGCCAAGTTCGGGGTAGGAGCCGCGCGCGAGCGCCTCGACGTAGTCGGTCCGCGTCCAATCGCTGCGCAGTGCGTGAGGCTCGCGCGGCAGGTGGCGGAGCCAATGGGCGAAATCGTCGGGCTTGGCTGCGAGCTCGCCCTGGCTGAAGCCATGGAGATGCAAGGTGACGGCTCGGCCCGCCAGCGAATCCGGGGTGCGCGGCAGGCGCAGGAGGTCGGACGACCCCGTGAGCACGAAGCGCCCTGGGCGACGGTCCGTGTCGACCGCAGCCTTGATCGTGAGCAGCAGTTCCGGCGCCCGCTGGATCTCATCGATCACCAGGGTTCCGTCTGGGAGTTGGCCGACGAACGCGCGACTATCGGTCAGTGCGGCCGCTTGTACCTCTTCGTCGTCGAGGCTCACGACGCGATGGGGACGGTCGGCGGCCAGCATGCCGACGTACGTGCTCTTTCCGGCTTGTCGAGCTCCTTGGACGACGACCGCGGGGAACGTCTCAAGCAGCTCGCGGCCGAGCGGCAAGAGGTGGCGCTGGACCAGCTTCATACGGCCAGCCTAGCGATGAAGGGGCGAACGTTTGCGAAAGGGTGACCGAATGTTTGCGGGGCCTAGCTCGAATGTTTGCGAAGCTTTGGGCGAACGTTCGCGAGGCGTTTGCGAGATTGGCCACGCCTACGGCCCCAGCAGCGCGAACGGCACGACCGCGACGCCGTCGGCTCGGCGATACGCGCGCTTGCCGGTCGTGATGACGACGCGGTCAGCGAGCCGGTCGCCAAGTTGACCTTGGAGCCAGTTGAGATGGCGCACGTCGGCGTCGCCGATCGTCGCGCTGAGCTTGACTTCGAGCGCTACGACGCGCTGATCGGCGCCCTCGACGATCAGGTCGACCTCGCGGTCGGTCGCGTGCGTCCGAAGGTGTCCGACCTGTGCAAACGCGGCCGTCGCATAGACCCGCACGCTCTGCGCGACAAGGGACTCGAACAGCGCGCCGAGCCACGTGCCCGCCCCTGGCGCTTGCGGCCCCGGCTGCTGACCGAGGAGCGCGTCGCGGCCGACGCCGGCAAGACGCGCGGCGAGCGCCGGGTCGACGAGATGGTGCTTCGGTGCGTGCGCGAGCCGCTTGAGCGGGTTGAACGCCGGAAGCCACGCGGGGACCGGGTCCAGCACAAAGATCCGCGTCAGCAGCTCGCGGTACCCGTCGACGGTCGCGCGCGCCGGCTTGTCGGCCTCGCCCGACGTTGCAGCGTCGAGGATCTTCGAGTAGCTCGCGTCGGTCGCGGTCGCAGCTGCATACGCGGCGAGCCACGCCCTCAGCGCCGCTGGGCGCCGCACCCGCAGCCCGTTCTCCGGCAGCTCCTGCTCGATGATGCGCGCGATGTAGCTATCGAGCTGGATCTGCCGCACGGGCGCCGGCAGGTCCCGGATGCCAGGAAACCCAGATGCCAGGATCTCGTCGACATACTCGGTGATCCCCACGGTCGACTCTCCGTGGATCGGCGCAGGGCCGCCAAGCAGGAGTTCGCGCACCGACACCGTCGGCTCAGCCACCCCCCGTTCGGCAAACGCCAGCGGCCGGAGCATCAGGCGGACGATTCGTCCGGCGCCAGAATGGATGCGCACACCGGGCGGCACGCCTGCCGAGCCGGCGAGCAAGAACCGCCCTCCTCGGCGATCGTCGTCGACGGCTGTCCGCACGCGGTCCCAGACGGCTGGCTCAAGCTGCCATTCGTCGATGAATACCGGTGGCTCGACCTTCGTGATGACGTCGAAGTCGGCGAGCAGGGCCTCGCGTTGCGCGGGGTCGTTGAGTGCAAACACCGAACGCGCCCGCTGCGTAGCCGTGGCCGTCTTCCCGACGGCCTTTGCGCCCTCTAGGGCGATCGCCGCAAGGTCTGGAAACACGTCGTCCAGGATCCCGTCGATGATGCGGCGCTGGTACGTCACGCCGCGGAAGCTATCACTCGCTGCGCCGTCCAACTAGGCAAGCCAACAACTTCCTACTAGGCAAATCTGCATTCTTGAACTAGGCGATCTTGCATGGCGAGTGGGCGCGGGCCCGCCTTGCCCTGCGCCTGGTTCTACGACGCCTTGACGGTCTTGCTGTAGGTCTTTGCGCCCTTGCCGCTGACCTTGACCTTGAGCCGCTTCGCCTTCTTGAGCTTCTTGGGCTTGAGCTTGATCGTGGCGGTGAGCGAGCACTTGACGGCCTTGCCCACCTTGACCCTCTTCGTCTTGACCGACGCCGACTGCTTCGTCTTGCCAGTCGAGACGGTGACCGTGAGCCGCTTCGGGCACTTGGACTTCTTCGACGGAGAGACCAGCAGCGCCTTGAGGTAGAGCTTGCCGCTCGCGAGGCGCAGCGTCGGGACGACGGGCGGCTCGACGATCACCGGCGGGTTCGACTTCGGCGGGTCGATCTTTGGCGGATCGACGTTGGGCGGGTCGACGTTGGGCGGGTCGATCTTCGCCGGCGGGCCCTTTGGCACCGGGGGCAAGATGATCGACGCGAGCCCGCTCACGGGCGCCGCGAGACCGGTCAGGCCGAAGTGGCCGCCGTCGGGGCCGTCGCCGGCCTGGCCGTAGTAGGCGTCGCCCCAGCAGGTGAGGCCGCCGCCGGTGAGCCGCGAGCAGCTCGTCGCAAACCCGAGATCGATCGACGCTGCGTTCGTGAGGCCAGACACCGGACCTGGCGAGAGGGCAGGCGTCTCACCGATCGAGCCGTTGCCGAGCTGGCCCAGGGAGTTGTCGCCCCAGCAGCTCACGTTGCCTGGACCGGCGGCGAGAACGACACACGCGTGGTGGCCGCCGACGGCCAGCTGCGCGGCACCCGAAGGGACCGCGGTCACGACGTCGCCGCCGCTGGCATCGGGCACGTCGCCGTCGCCCAGGTCGCCGTAGGAGTCGTCGCCCCAGCACCGCACCGCACCGCCGGCTACGAGGGCGCACGAGCTCGTGAAGCCGACGCCGACCTGCGATGCGCCGGTCACGCCCGGCACGGCCTCCGGCATCGACGACGAGTCGTTGCCCGCGCCGAGCTGGCCGTACACGCCGTCGCCCCAGCAGAAGACGCTGCCACCGGTGACCACTGCGCACGCATGGCTGTTGCCGATCGCGACGCCGGTCGCAGGACCGCCGAAGTTCGTGTCGTCGACGGCGACCGGCGAGCGGTGGTCGGAGTAGCCGTCTTCCGAATCCGGCTCGACGCCGTCGCCCAGCTGGCCCTCGTCGTTGGCGCCCCAGCAGGCGACCTCGCCGCCTTCGCGCAGCACGCAGTTGGAGAAGAGGCCCACCGACAGCTGCACGGCATCGTCGAGCACGCCGCCGCCGCCGACGCCGCTGACCTGCACGGGGCCTGACGAATCGGCCGTCGACCCGTTGCCGAGCTGGCCGGACTGGTTGATGCCCCAGCAGTAGACGGTCTTCTCAGAGGTCAGCACGCAGGAGTGGCCGAAGCCGACGCCGACGTCGGTGATCGTCGCGCCACCGGGCAGTCCTGGAATCGTGACGGCGACGGGCGAGGGCGCCGCCGGACCAGCCACGCCGCTGCCGAGGTTGCCGTCGCCGTCCCAGCCCCAGCACTTCAGCGTGCCCGCCGCAACGGCGCACGCGGTGCGGGCACCGGTGCTCGCCGCCGTCACGCCCGTCAGGGCAGGAACCGCCGTCGGCGTCTTGGAGGCGGCGGTCCCGCTCCAGAAGCCGTTGCCGGTCTGGCCGAGGCCGCCGTCGCCCCAGCACGTGGCTGAGCCGTTGGCCAGCAAGGCGCACGCGAACGTCGCGCCGGCCGCGACCTCGAGCGCCGCGCTGACGCCGACCACGGTCACGGGGGTGAGCGAATCCGTCGTGGTGCCGGTGCCGAGCTCGCCGGTGGTACCGGTGCCCCAGCACTTCACCCCCGAGCCGTCGGCGAGGGCTGCGCAGGTGTGGCCGCCGCCCGCCGCGACGCTTCTCACCTCGGCCAGGCCAGGCACGACGGCGAAGCCGCTGCGCGAGGCTTTGGTGCCGTCGCCGAGCTGGCCGTTGCCGTTGGAGCCCCAGCAGACCGCCTGCTTCGCCGCGTTGATCGCGCAGGTGTGGCCGGCGCCCGCCGAGAGTCCGGTGAAGCCCGATGCGCCGGCCACAGAGACCGGTACCTTCGACGCGTTCGCGTCGCCTGGCAGCTCGATACCGAGCTGGCCGCCGCTGTTGCTGCCCCAGCACCGGACCTCGCCGCCGGCGACCGCGGCGCACGTGTGCAGCGAACCGGCCGAGAGCGCCGTCGCACCCGAGAGCGCCGAGACGGCGACCGGCGTGACGGAGAAGTCTGCGCTTGCGTTGTTGCCGAGCTGGCCGGCGATGTTCCAGCCCCAGCAGACGACGCTACCGCTGGTCTTGAGTGCGCATGTGTGGAAGCCGCCCGCTGCGACGGCAGCAACGTCGGTCAGGCCGGTCACCGTCGTCGGCGACTGGCGGACCGGATCGGTGTCGCCGCCCGTGCCGCTGCCGACCTGGCCGTTGACGTTCTGGCCCCAGCACTTCACCGTGCGGTCGGCGAGCAGCGCGCAGCTGTGAGCAGCGCCGGTGGCGACCGCCGTCGCGTTCGTGATCCCCGGCACCTGCAGCGGCACGGGCGACTCGTCGTCACCGTTGCTGCCGAGCTCGCCGGAGTCGTTGGAGCCCCAGCACCACACGGTGCCGTCGGTCTTGGCGGCGCACGCGTGGGTGGCGCCGGTGGCGAGGCCGGATGCGGCCGCGCTCGCCGGCGCGACGAGGAACAGTGCCAGCAGCAGGATGAGCCTGATGCCCGGCAAGGAACGGACGCTGGGGTGAAGCACCGACGGACCGTAGCGAGTCGATACACCGGCGTCTATCGGGTTGGCGGGGACGGGCGCGCTGGGGCTAGCAGCGCGAGAGGCCGCCGGTGCGGTCGCGTATCGGGGAGTTTTGACCGGGATTAGACCCTCCAGGACTCCTTGATTGTTTGCGCGGGCGCGTATCGGGGAGTTTTGACCGGGATTAGACCCTCCAGGAC
>JAEZDB010000322.1 GCA_023429855.1 Actinomycetes bacterium | reverse complement strand
GGGCGGCCGTGTGCAGGACCTGCGGTTGCCCCGCCGCGCCGTCGGCCCCGATGAGGTCGGCAACCGAGGTCATCGGCCGCCCACCCGAATCGTCGCGGATTTGGCGGCCGCCTCGGCGACCTTGCCGTCTTGGCGGTGGTACGCCTCAGCCGCTAGATCGACGAGGTCGCTCATCGTGGCGACCTCGTCCGCGCACTGCACGACGTATCGCGACCAGGCGTGATCGAACGCCTCATAGGCGCGTTCGACCAGCGCCCGCCCTGTCAGGCCGCATGCCTGCAGGGCCGTCGGATGTGCCGTGTCGAACGCAGCAGCGAGGGCCCGGATCTCACCCGCCATATGGTCGAGCTGTTCGGGACTGACCTCGGTGGTCGACATGCCGTCTGCCTCAGCGAAGCGCGCCGTCGGCGACTAGCCGAACGAACGCGCGACCGAAGCCTCGGTCTCGGCGTAGGTGTTGCCGGCTTGGCCCAGCAGCTGACTGATGCCGGTCAAGGCCTCGATCAGTTGGGCCGAACTCTGGTTCCACTGCTCGAACAGCGCGCTGAACTGGCCCGAAGCGGCGCCTTCCCAACCTGCGCCGACGATGCCTTGCACCTGGCCACGCGCGCCGTCGCTCTCGCCTTGGATGCTGCTCGCGGTCGCGCTGAGCTGGCTGCTCAGCTGATTGAGCTCCTCCGCGGTGACTTTGATGAACGACATGACGTGCCTCCCCGGCCCGTTCGGTTCAGCGCTCCGTGGTTTCGGGGGCGCCGTTGTTGCACCACAGAAGTACCTCCGCGACGGCTGAACGACCACACCAACGTTGAGCGGTTCTCGCGCCCGCGCGCGGCTTACCGTGCGGCTTCGTGAACGGTCCTGGTGCCAGCGAAATCACGGCCCTCGGACTCACGGTCGAGCATGCCGCCGCGTACGAGGACGTCGTCGTCGAGCTGCCGGCGGGTGCGACGGTGGCCGCGCTGGCGCATGCGCTGACGCTGCACTTGACCGAGCTGCCAGCGGTCGTCGATCTGGTCGTGCGGCGGACCGGCGAGCGTCTCCCGGCCGACGCCGTCGCGATGGACCGCGACCTTCGGGCCGGCGACGTCGTCGCGGCGATCCGGTCGACGCGCGCGCCGGCCGTGCAACGCGCTGCGCCGCCGCAGCCCGACCTCGTGGTCCAGCTGCGCAGCGCAGCTGCGCCGGCAGACGCGGAGGACGTCGCGCTGCGCGGGGCTCGCCAGCGCGCCCCCTCTGCATCCCGCCACGCCGGCGTCCCCCCGGTTGCGACGCTCACCGTCCACGGCACACGGACCGTGATCGCCTCAGGCGAGCACGAGGTGAGCGGAGACGACTGGAGCGACGTGCGCCTACGCGGTCTCGACGGCTGGACCGGGCGGTTCCTGCTGCGCGCCGGCCCAGGCCGCCTCTGGATCGCCACGACCGACGGTGAGCCCACGGTCAGCGCCGACGGCACCGCGGTCGGCACCACGTGGGTCGAGCTGCGTGACGGGAGTGAGCTGCGCATCGGGCCCGGACGCGTGAAGGTGACGATCACCGCGACCGAGCATCCCCGCGCGGGACGGGATCGCATGGTCCTCGGCGACCGCCTCGGCGAACGCCCCCGGCTCGACCTCGGCGTCGGCGGGTTCGTGCCGGTCAACCGGCCACCGCGCAAACTCAGCCCCTGGCGACCCACCAAGATCGACCTGCCGGAGACGCCCCGTCCGCAGACGCGTCTGCGGCTTCCACTCGCCGCCTCCTTGATTCCGCTCGTCGCCGGGCTCGTGCTCTTCCTCGTGCTCGGGAGCGCGATGATGCTGGCCTTCATGCTCCTCTCGCCGCTGATGGCGGCCGGGACGTACCTGACCGACAAGCACTACCGGCGGCAGGACGGAGAGCAGTCGCAGGCCCGGTTCGAAGCTCGGCTCGCGCACGCCCACCGCCAGATGGCTGCGGCGCTCGACCTTGAGGTCCGCGAGCGGCGGCTGGCCGCGCCGACGGTGACGGAGCTGCTCGGGCGCGTCAACACCCTGAGCCCGCTGCTCTGGGAACGGCGGCCGTGGGATCCCGACTTCATGACGCTGCGTCTCGGCGCGGGAAACCTGCCCGCTGCCACCACCGTCGAGTTCCGCACCGCATCCGACGTGGAGCCCGACCCGCGGCTGCATCACCTGGTGAACGCAGGCCAGACCCTCGTCGAGGTGCCCGCAACCGTCGCGCTCGGGCAGGCGCCGATCATCGGCCTCGCTGGGCACCGCGTCACCAGCTCCGACGTCGCCCGTTCCCTGGTACTTCAGGCCGTCGCCCTGCACAGCCCGCTTGAGCTGGGGGTTGCCGCGGCGCTCGCCCCCGGCGCCGACGAGGGATGGGACTGGCTCAAGTGGCTGCCGCACGTGCAGACGGCCGCCGGGCTGCTTGGAGACGCGCCCTTGGGCACTGGCCGACGCGCGATCGACGTACTCCGCGGCGTCCGCGAGCGCACCCATCGGGTGTTGGCCCAGCAGCGGTCGGCGCTGCGGCTGGCCGATGAAGGCGACGGGCCGGCGCTTCTGTTGGTGATCGACGAGGCTTTGCAGCTCGACCGGTCCCTCGTCGCAGAGATCCTTGGCAACGCCAGCGCGCTGCGTCACAGCGTGATCTGGGTCGGCAACGACCCGCGCAGCCTCCCGGGCGAGTGCGGCACGACGGTCGACTGCATGGTCAACGGCGCAGGGCTCGTGACGTCGCTGGCCGACGGAGCGCGGGAGGTCGGACTGCGACTGGAAGGCGCGACCATTCCTCAGGCGCGTTGGGCAGCACGTGCGCTCGCGCCGACGCGCGACGCCACGCTCGCCGCCGGATCCGCGGCCGTACCGCACCGGATCAAGCTGGTCGACCAGCTCGGGCTCAGCGAGCCGACCGGGGCGCAGGTCGCCGAGCGCTGGCAGCGGCGGCGCGGCGGGCTCGGCGCGACGATCGGGATGGCGGCAGGCGAACCGCTCGCCATCGATTTGCGCACCGACGGGCCCCACGCGCTGATCGCCGGCACGACCGGTGCCGGCAAGAGCGAACTGCTGCGCACCATCGTGGCGTCGCTGGCCGTGTCGCACCCGCCGAGTCGGCTCACGTTCCTGCTGATCGACTACAAGGGCGGCGCGGCCTTCGCGCCGTGCGCCGCCCTGCCGCACGTGCTCGACGTGGTCTCAGACCTGGACGCCGAACTCGGCGAGCGCGCCCTCGTCTCGCTCGACGCGGAGATGAAGTACCGCGAGCGCCTGTTGGCTGAGGCACGCGCCGACAACCTCATCGACCTCGAGCGCCGCGCGCCACAGCTCGCCCCGCCCAACCTGCTGATCATGGTCGACGAGTTCGCGAAGCTGCGCGACGAGATCCCGGAGTTTGTCGACGGCGTCGTCGACGTGGCCCAGCGCGGCCGCACGCTTGGCATCCACATGGTCCTCGCCGCGCAGTCGCTGCGCAACGCGTTTACCCCGGCGGTGCGAGCCAACACGAACCTGAGGATCGCCCTGCGGGTCACCAGCGACACCGAGAGCCAGGATGTGATCGAGGCCAACGAGGCGGCGCGCATCCCGAGCGGTGAAGCGATGCGCGGCCGCGCTTACGCCCGCATCGGCCACGAGCGCCTGATCGAGTTCCAATCGGCGCATGTGAGCGGGCGCCACCGGCCGCCGGGCGACGCGAGCGTCGTCGTCCGCGAGTTCGGCTTCGGCGACCTTCCGGTGCCGTCAGCCCGGCGCGAGGTGAGGGACGACGGTCCGCCCCGCGCCGACGAGACCGACCTCGCGGTCATCGCTGGCGCCGCACGCGACGCGGCCGACCTGCTCGGCCTCCCAGCACCACGAGCGGCCTGGACGCAGCCCCTGCCCGAATCGCTGCCCCGCAGCGCGGTGCAGCACGACACCGACGCGCTGCGCGGACGCTGCGCGCTCGGGCTCATCGACCAGCCGCGACTGCAGCGGCAGGTCCCGCTCGTCGTCGAGCTCGATCGGGGCCATCTGGCGATCTACGGCGCGAGCGGCGCCGGCAAGACCGTCGCGCTGCAGACCATCGCCGCCGCACTCGCGTGGGATGCCTCCCCTGCGGATCTCCAGCTTTACGCGATCGACGCCGACGCCGGCCCGCTGTCGCTGATCGAGCCGCTGCCGCACGTCTCGGCGGTGGTACCGGCCACCGACGCGGAACGGGTCGAGCGGCTCCTCGGCCGACTCGAAGCCGAGGTCCAGCGTCGGCTGCCACTGCATGCCAGCGTCGGCGCTGCCAGCCTCACGGACTACCTCGAGCAGGGCCGGAGCGAACCGCTCCCGCGCATCGTGCTCCTCGTCGACGGCTTCGGCGAGTTCGCGAACACCTACGACACCGCGCGCGCCGACTCGCTCTTCGACCGGCTGGTCGGACTCCTCGGGAGCGGCCGCGCGGTGGGCGTCCACGTGGTCGTGACGGCCGACCGGCGGTCCTCGATCCGGTCCGCGGTCGCGGCGAGCTTCCCGCAGCGCTTGCTGCTGCGGCTGGCGTCGCCTGATGACCTGGTCGGCTTCGGGATCCCTGCCAAGCTCGCCGACCGCACGACCCTCGGCGACGGGCGAGTCTTTACCGAGGCGCAAGAGCTGGCGCAGCTCGCGCTCCCGGCGCCCGCGGCGCAGGCCACCGACCCGGCCGACGGATTTCGCCTCCTGGGTGAGCACCTGTCGCTGACCTGGCCCGGCCGCCGCGCGCCGTCGATCGATCCGCTGCCCGAACGGGTCAGTGCACTGGAGCTCGAGGGCGTCGCGGCGACGCTTCACGCGCTGCCGCTCGGCGTCGGCGGTGCCCAGCTCGAACCGCTCTGCGTGGATCTCACGGAGCGTCACTTCTTGGTCGCCGGCGGCTACCGCACCGGTCGCAGCACCGCGCTCGCGGCGTTGGCCACGGCCGTTATGCGGAGCGGCGAAGTCGACGAGCTGTACCTGTTTGCGCCGCGGCGCTCAGCACTCACCGAGCTGACGGGCTGGAGCGAGGTCGCGCGCGGCGCCGACGCCTGCACCGAACTGGCCGCGCGACTCGCGACCGAGGTCGCCTCGCTGCCCGACGAGCAGTTCCCGCGCCGCGTGGTCGTGATCGACGACGGCGGAGAGATCGGCGACCCCGCCACCATGATGGCGCTGGAGCGACTGGTGCGGCTTGGCCGCGATCGCGGCGTCCGCGTGGTCCCCCCGATCGAGACGACCGCGGCGCGGGCGCTCAGCAACCTCTGGTGCCGCGAACTGCGGCGCGACGGCCATGGGCTGCTGCTCTCCCCCGATCTGATGGCTGACGGCGACCTGCTCGGTGTGATGTTGCCGAGGCGGTCCAACACCGCTGCTGCACCCGGCCGCGGCTACCTGGTCGCACACGCCCGTAGCGAGCTGCTGCAGGTCGTCCGCCGTGAGGAGACCCTGGCATGAGTCGCCGACTTCGTCCCCTTTGGCGGCCCAACGTTGACTGCGACCAAAGGGGCTCCGCTCCTTACGGTGGACCCGCCTTGTTCAACCCGCGCCGCACCCACCTCCGATGAGCCAGATCAAGGTCACCGCCGAAGAACTCCACCGGGTCGCCGCGCACCTGCAGGTCACCGCCGCCGGCATCGCCGGCGACAACGCCCACGCCCTCGCGCTGGTGAACGGCGTGGCGCGCGAAGGCTGGCAGGGTGCCGCATCGGCGCAGTTCATGGAGCTCTTCACCCAGTGGAGGGCGAGCTTCGAGCACCTAACTGATGCGCTGGCGCAGATCAGCGCATTGCTTGATTCAGGCGCAACGGCCTACACCGCAGCCGAAGAGCAGATCCGCCGCTCGATGAGCTGAGCGTCGTGGGGCGCCGCACGCTGGCGCTGGCATCGGTCCGGCGGCTCGCGTCGGCCGACGGCGGCCTCAGCCGGCGTCAGCCTCGTCGAACACCTCGAAAGCGCGGATGGGCCCTTCGAGGATGCAGTCCTTCGTGTCGCCCGCAGCCTCGCAGTCGACCCGTGCAGCCGTCCACCAGTACTTGCCTGGCTGGTTCGTCCAAAACTTGTCGAACGCCGGGTAGAGCGGCGTGGTGTGCACGTAGCTTCGCCCTTCGGGCCGCAGCTGCGCGATGTAGGTCGCCCGTTCGGCGGACTGGGGGTTGATCTCGCGGAGGAGCGCCTTGTCGGTCGCCACGACGATGAACACCGGGCCCTTCGGGCTGACGACCTTGAACGGCACCGTGCCACCCTTCGCGATGCCGTACGAGGCATCCGAATGCGTGTCGGCGTAGCGCTGGTCGACGGGCGTCCGGAGCTTGAGGCCGCCGCCAGCACCGGCCGCGAACGCGGGCAGAGTGGCTGCAGCGCCGGCGGCGAGAACGACGCCTGCGCACCGGGCGGCGAGCGGGACGGAGATCGACATGCCGCCGACCGTATCGAGCCTACGCGCGAGTTCCGAGCGTTGGAGGGCGCTGGGTGGTCCAACGTTGACCCGCGCGCGACGCTCCGGCCCACCAAGGTTCCGTGTCGTGCCTGTTCCGCCCACCTTCGCCACGACTCCGGACGCCGCCGTCGGTCTCGCCTGCCCCTACTGCCAGACGCCGATGGCCGCCGCCGACCAGGCGGCGGTCTGCGGCGATTGCGGAACCACCCATCACGGCGAGTGTTGGGGCGAGAACCTCGGCTGCGCCGTCCCCGGATGCGAAAGCGGTCCCGACCCGCTGGCCATGCAAGCGGCGGGAGGCGCCAGCGAGGCAGCGAGCGGCGGCAGCATCACCGCCACGGCTAACCGGCTGTCGATTCCGGTCGAAGAGACACCGCGGCGCGGGCTCGGGCGGCGCCCGGCTCCGGCCGCAGTCACGCTCGGCGGCGGCCCGCCGCCGCGGCGTCGCTCCAAGGGACCACTGGTCGCTGGCGTGGTCTCGTTCGCGTTGATCGCGGGCACGATCGGCGTGCTGCTCACCTCGGGCGCCGAGCCACCCCGCGAGGTCACGTCGACCCGCTGCCAGACGGCCCCCGGATCGTGCACGAACCGCGCGGTCGGTGGCACTCCGCACGCGCTCACCGAGCGCGACGTGATCGAGCAGACCCAGGCGCTGGTCCGTGCCTACTACGGCGCGCTCGCAGAGGACACGGACGACGGGCGTGCACGCGCGCGAGCGATGCTGTCGCGGGGAGAGCGCGCGCGTCTCGACGCCGACGACGCAGCGGCCCAGGAGTGGGAGACGCAGGCCCGCCGCATCGCCCTGGCGCTCCGCGATCCCAATGCCGCGCAGGTCACTCGGCTGATCACCGGACTCGACAGCAGCAAGCGCCGGGGAATCGCGCGCGTGAATGTGGTCGGGATGCGCTGGGACGGGCAAGGCTGCCGGTCCCAAGGCAAGTTCGAGGGTGTGACCTGGGCCGAGCACGACGGCCCGCCCGAGACCGGGGCCTGGTGGCTCGACCCCAACCCTCGCGACCGCAAACTTGCCAGCGGGACCGAACCGCTGGGCGCCAGCTGCCTCGCCGAAACGCCCTAGCGGGCTCGACTGCCTTGCGC
>JAEZDB010000220.1 GCA_023429855.1 Actinomycetes bacterium | reverse complement strand
CGCAGGCGGTTGCGCACGGCCCGCAGTTCCCGCGGCCGCTGCGCTGGCTGGCCGGCCGCGGGCTCCTCCGCCGGGAACGGGTCGTCGGGCAGGTCGTCCGGGGCGGGCGGGAGCGAGGACGCGTCGGGCGCTGCGACGACCTGCGGCGCGTCGGGGTCGGCGGCGGCCGGCACGGCCGACGGCGGATCGTCGTGGAGCAGCGAGCGCGGGTTCACGACGATCCGCAGGGCGTGCTCGAGGTGGTCGCGCAGGTGCTCGTGCTGCGGCGGCAGGCAGAGGCGCTCGCCAAGGCGGCGGGCGTCTTCATCGACGGCAAAGCCGGGCGACGACGTGGCGATCTCGAACAGGATGCCGTGCGGCTGGCGGAAGTAGAGCGCGAAGAAGTAGTCGCGGTCGATCACCGGCGTGACGTGCTGGCCGGCCGCGTGCACGCGCTCGCGCCAGGCCGCGTGGTCCTCGTCGAGCGAGTGCCAGGCGATGTGATGGACGGTCCCTGCGCCGGGGACGCCGCGGCCCGGCGGGTGGTCGTAGGCCCAGTCAAAGCGGCGCGCGCCACCCTCGAGGCGGTAGGCGCCGCCGCCAAGCGCGGTGAAGCCGAGCGTGCCGGTCAGCAGGTCGGCGTCGGCGTCGAGCTCGGCGCCGGCATAGGCGCGGGCCCCGGTCAAGCCGACGATCGCGTGCTCTTCAGGGATGTCGGGGTGCGTCGCGCGCAGCGGCGGCTCGCCGTCGGTGGCGACGACCAGCTCGAGACCAAGGCCGTCACGGTCGGTGAACAGCAACGACGTGTCGGCACCGCGCACCACGTCGACGTCGCCCGCCGCAAGCCGCGCCGCCCAGAAGCCGAGCGCGTCTTCGGACGGCACAGCGAGCTGAAGGCGGTGGATCATGCCAGCGCCGGCGGTGCCTGCCGCCGCCCGTTCGAACTCAAACCAGGTCAGCAATGAGCCAGGCGAGCCGGCCTCGTCGCCGAAGTACAGGTGGTAGGCCTCAGGCGCGTCGAAGTTGACGGTCTTCTTCACGAGGCGCAGCCCCAGGAGCGAGGCGTAGAAGTCGACCGTGCCCTGCGCGTCGGCCGTGATCATCGTGATGTGGTGCAGGCCCTGCAGCTGCATGTGGCGCTCTCCGGTCGTGTCCCGGCGTCCACTCTATGACGGAAGTCACAGGGCACGTCGCGCACGTGCGGCGCCGCTACGTCTTGCCGAGCTTGCGGAACGCGTAGTCGAAGATCTGCTCCGGCTGCGTGTGGAGATCCGGCGAATGCAGCAGGACGAGCCCGAGGCGCCGGTTGCCCCGCTTGACGGCCGCGACGATGCACTTGCCGGCGGCGTCGGTGAAGCCCGTCTTCACGCCGATCGTGCCCTTGTAGCCGTTCTTGAGGAGCGGGTTGTGGTTGTAGAGGTAGAGCTTGCCGCCCTTGATCGGGAACGGCAGCACCGCCTCGCGCCGGGCGACGATCGGCGCCAGCCGCGGGTTGTCGAGGATCGCGCGCGCCTGCACCGCGAGGTCGGTCGCGCACGAGTAGTTGCCCTGGTCGACGATGCCGCTCGGCGACGCGTAGTGCGAGCAGGTCATGCCCATCGCCTGCGCGTGGAGGTTCATGTCGTCCACGAACTGGTCGACGGTGCCGCTCGTCTTCTGTGCGAGGGCGATGGCCGTGTCGTTGCCCGACGCGAGCATCAAGCCGTGGAGCATCGCCGACAGACCGATCCACTTGTTCTTCGGGAGGACGCCCACGCCCGAGCCGGTGTAGTTCAGCGCCTCCTTCGTGACCTTCACCTTCGAGCCCGCCGGCACGCGGTCGACGACGAGCAGCGCCGTCATCATCTTCGTGACACTGGCGATCGGCAGCTTCTTGTTGGGGTTGCGGCGCCACAGCACCTCGCCCGTGTCGAGGTCGAAGAGCAGCCCGGCGCGCGGCGGCTTCTTGAACGGAAACGCGAAGCGGTCGGTCGTTCCGTCGAGCTTGAGCTGCAGCTTCGTCTGCATGCCCGGTGAGGCGATCGGGCCGTTCGCGGTCTGCTGGGCGCCGAGCGGCGAGTCCTCGTCGACGCTGGCGCTGGCCACGCTGCCATCGGAGGAGCTCGTGGCCTGACGCGCCAGGTACAGGCCGACGGCAAAGCCGCCGAGCAGCACGAGCGCGAGCAGCGCAGCAGGGAGGTATCGGGACGGGCGGCGAGACATCGCGGGCAGGCCTGCGGACGGTACCGACCTGGTCGGCCCGCTTGCGCCGGGTTGGCGCTGACGGCCTCTAGTCTCAGCGTCATGCCCATCCTGAAGCACCCCCTCACGGCGATCGACGGCACCCCGCTGGACCCGGCACAGGTCGACGGCAAGACGGTCCTGGTCGTGAACGTCGCCTCGAAGTGCGGCCTCACGCCGCAGTACGAAGGTCTCGAGAAGCTGCAGCAGCGGTTCGGTGGCAAGGGCTTCACCGTGCTGGGCGTGCCCTCGAACCAGTTCATGGGGCAGGAGCCCGGCACCGCCGAAGAGATCCAGACCTTCTGCTCGGTCACCTACGGCGCGACGTTCCCGCTGCTCGAGAAGACCGACGTCAACGGCGACGACCGCCACCCGCTCTACGCCGAACTCACCCAGACCCCGGACGCCGCGGGCGAGGCCGGCGACGTGCAGTGGAACTTCGAGAAGTTCCTCGTCTCGGCCGACGGCGAAGTGCTGGGCCGCTTCCGCCCGCAGACCGAGCCGGAGTCCCCGGAGCTCGTCGGCGCGATCCGCCAGGCGCTGCGGGGCTGAGGCTGCCCTGCAGCTTGCTACGCGGGGAGTCGCGCCCTAGGCTAAGTCATATGACTAAGTCGGTCGGAGTACATGAGGCGAAGACGCAGCTTTCGAAGCTGCTCGCCGACGTCGAGCGCGGTGACGAGGTAATCATCACAAGCCGGGGCCGCCCGGTGGCGCGACTCTCGGCCATCGAGAAGCCCAAGCGCGTCTTCGGCATGGATCGCGGCCTCTATGTGGTGCCCGATGACTTCGACGCTCCGCTGCCCGACGACTTTCTAGATCTGTTCGAGGCGTGAAGCTGCTGCTCGACACGCACGTCCTGCTCTGGCTTCAGACCGAGCAGGAGCGGCTCGGCGCTTCACTCGCCCTATTGGAGGACGAGGCGAACGAACTGTTCGTGTCGGCGGTGACGACCTGGGAGCTGGCGATCAAGGTTGGTCTGGGAAAGATGGCTGTGCCAGCCGCCGTGTTGGATTTCGTCGAGACTCGCGCGGCGCGCATCGGCGCGACGCTGATGCCGATCTCGCATGCCCACGCGGCCGGCGTCGTCCGGCTGCCTGAGGTCCACAGGGATCCCTTCGATCGATTGCTCGTGTCGCAAGCGATCGCAGAGGGCGCGACGCTGTTGACTGCCGACGCAGTCCTTCGCGGATACGGGCCTATCGTTCAGCTCGTCGGCGATTCTGGCACCGCGACCTGAGAGTCTCCGGCCATGCGCCACGCTCCCAAACACGCCGTGGCCGACCCGGCGGTCGTCCGCCGGATGATCGAGGAGCACCCGTGGGCGACGTTCGTCTCCCAGACCGACGAGGGGCTCGTCGCCTCGCACTACGCCGTGCTGCTCGATGAGGGGCTGAGTGGCGACGAGCTGGCGGTCGTGCTGCACGTTGGCCGTCCCGACGACCGTATCCACCAGTTCACCGCGGGACGCGAGATGCTGATGGCCGCGGCGCGCGGCGAGAGCTGACGCCGGCGGCGCGGCTTGCCGGCTACGCGAGCACAAGCCGGGTCGCCGTCGCCTTCCACGTGGCGGCAACCCGGTCGCCGGGCTGCAGCTCCAGCGCCGCGACCGACGCCTCGCTGACCTCCGCCACGAGCGGCTGCCCGGCCGCGAGCCCGATCCGCGCGCGTCCCCCGACGACCGTGACCGACACGACCGTGGCGATCAGGCGGTTGCGGGCCGACGTGGGCCCTGGCTCACCGGCGCCCTCGGCCGCCGGCTCCAGCACGATCTCCCACGGGAACACGCTCGCCGCGACGGGGCCCTCAGCGGCCGACGTGCTCGACACCGTGCCGCCGCCGTCGAGGTCGATCAGCGTGCCGCCGCCGTCCGCACGCCGCGCCTGGCCGGTCAAGACGACGGCGCCCGCGAAGTCCGCCACGAAGGCTGACGCCGGCGTCGCCGCAAGCTGCGCGGCCGTGCCCTCCTGCACGATCCGCCCGGCGTCGATGACGGCCACGCGGTCGCCGAACGCGGCGGCCTCGGCGAAGTCGTGCGTGACCAGGATCGACGGCACGCCAGCCTCCTGCAGCACCGCACGCAGCTCACGGGTGGCTGCAGCGCGCGTGCGCGGGTCGAGCGCGGAGAGCGGCTCGTCGAGGAGCAACGCGCGCGGGTTCGACGCGATCGTCCGCGCAAGCGC
>JAEZDB010000376.1 GCA_023429855.1 Actinomycetes bacterium | reverse complement strand
GGCGTCTCCCACGTGATCGTCGACGGCGAGATCGTCGTGCGCGACGGCCGCCCGACCCGCTTCGATCTCGACGAGGTCCATGCACAGCTCGCCGCGCAGGCCGCGGCGCGGCTCGCGGTACCGCCAGCGGCCCACCTAGGCGAGACGATCGCCCGGCTGAATGAGCTGCGGCGCCGCCTCGCCGAGCGCGAGGGGCGCCCGTTCGCGGGCTGAGCGCCACTGCCCCTCCGTTTCCGCGGCTGGGGCCACTGCCCCTCCGTTTCCGCTGCAGAGCAACAGAAGCTGCGGGGGAGTTCATTTGTCCGCGGAAGACGAGGCCCAGTTCAGACGGGCAGCCGCCGGGCCAGCTGAGCGAGCACCTGCTCGCAGCACCAGACCGGATCGTCTGTGGCTCGCCGGTACGTGAAGCGCATCGTGGTCAGTCCCATGGCAAGCAGTTCGACATCGCGTACTCGGTCGTCCTCGAACGACTCTCGAGTCTTGTGCCCGCCCCAGCCGTCGACTTCGACCACCAGCGACGCCAACTGCCAGAAGAGATCGAGCCTGCGGTGCTTTGTCGCGGTCCGAACCCAGTGGTTGACGAGCGGCGCCGGGGCGCCGGCCGCGGCAAGCAGCTTCACAAAATCGAGCTCGGCCGGC
Source organism: Actinomycetes bacterium (assembly GCA_023429855.1). Taxonomy (GTDB): domain Bacteria; phylum Actinomycetota; class Thermoleophilia; order Solirubrobacterales; family Solirubrobacteraceae; genus JAGIBJ01. The sequence continues at coordinate 2,453 of JAEZDB010000376.1, read as the reverse complement.
GAATCGACGCCGTGCTTCCCGGTGTCGACGAAGTACTCGGCGCGGTACTTGCTGCGAAGGCGTGCCGCTCCATCGCGCCGCCCGATGGCGAGTGTCGCCTCGATCGCCGGCGGGTCGAGCACATTGAGGTAGCTGGCTTCGCGCCACGCGCGGTCGAAACGATCGTCGTCGAAGCGAGCCAGATCGAGCAGGGTTCTGCCCACCGTCGTCGCTCGACGACCCTCGCGGTCGGCGATCTCGCCGACGGGAAATGTCGCGCCCCTGAGGTAGACGATGCCGCGGCCGCCGTCGGTCAAGGGGAGGTCCGTCATCTGGGTTCGGCGTCGGCTGAGCCCGGGCACGCCAACCCTCGCGATACCGCGACGCGTGGGAAGCAGCCCGTGCACTTCGGCTGCCGAGTCGTCGACGAGCGCCGCAGCCACAGATCTGGCGAAGAGCGAAGCCAGCTGGAACGTCGCGTGATCGAGCTTTGGGACGGCCACGAGGTAGACGCCGCGGAAGACGCGAACGAGGCGCCGGGATGCGACCCGATCAGCGATCGAGCCCTCGCTCAGGCCGAGGTCAAGCAGCTGCCGGGTCGTGATGAGGCCGGAGTTTCGGGCGGCGATGGCTCCGATCATCTGGTCGCGCGTAGACGGCCGAACCTCGGGGTGTCTGGTCATGCTCCACACGCTGGCGAGGCAGTTGCGCAATGTGGCCTGAGGGCTGCACCAACTCTGCGCAGTCTTTGCGCAGGCTCTGCCCTGGCGGCCGGCGCGACTCGGCCTTCGCTTCCGCGCCAACGAGGACTGCACCTCCGTTTCCACCGCGGAGCGGCGGGAGTTGAGGGTGAGTTGCAGTAGGCCGCGGAACTTGCGGGCCGGTCGCCGGGCTGGACAGCGACGGCGAGCCATGAGCGCCGCGGGGTAACGTGCCGCGCGTGAAGTACCTCGCGATCATCTATGGCACCGCCGAGAAGTGGGCGAGCTTCAGCGCCGAGGAGATGGCGCGCGTCGTCGGGATCCACGACGCCTGGAATGCGCGCCTGACCGCCACCGGCGAACTGATTTCGGCGTTTGGCCTTGGCGACGAGTCGACGGCGACGACGATCCGCGTGCGCGACGGCGTGCCGGTCGCGACCGACGGCCCGTACCTCGAGGCGAAGGAGTACATCGCGAGCGCCTACATCCTCAGCGTGCCGACGGTCGAACGCGCCTACGAACTGCTGGCCGAGCTGCCATCGGCGCAGAACGACGGCATCGAAGTGTGGCCGATCCTGCACGGCGACCCAGGCGGCGCCGCAGCCTGAACACCGGGCTGTCCGTCGCCCGCTGACGCTCCGCTGAAGCGCCCACGCCCCGCCTCGATGTCGACCTCAGCGCCGCTCGACGCCGCCGTCCGCGAACTGGCGCCGCGCGTGCTCGGCGCGCTGATGCGCCGCCATGGCGGCCTCGACCTCTGCGAGGACGCCGTTCAGGAGGCGCTGATCGCCGCGGCGCAGCAATGGCCGGACGCCGGCGTCCCGGAGAACCCCTTCGGCTGGCTCTACGCGGTCGCGTCGCGGCGGCTGATCGATGCGATCCGCGCCGACGCCGCCCGCAGCGCCCGCGAGGAGCGCCACGCCGCGTCCGGCGAGTTCGCCGGTCTCGACGGGCGTCCCCAGCAGCGCGGCGAGGACGCCGACGCGAGCGTGCTCGAGCAGGCGCCCGACTACGACGACTCGTTCGACCTGCTCCTGCTCTGCTGCCACCCGGCGCTCGAGGCGCCGGCGCAGATCGCGCTGACCCTTCGTGCCGTGGCGGGCCTCACGACCGCGCAGATCGCTGCGGCGTTCTTCACGACCGAGCCGACGATGGCCCGGCGCATCACCCGCGCCAAAGCGGCGATCTCGGCCGCTGGCGCAAGCTTCCCGGACGTCGAAGTCGACGGCCTCGCGGTTCACGCGGCGCATGACGCGCGCGCCGCTCGTATTGCCGCCGCGGCGCACGTGGTCTACCTGTTGTTCAACGAGGGCTACATCAGCTCGGCAGGCGACGAGGTCGCCGACGCGTCGCTCGCGGAAGAAGCGATCCGCTTGGCGCGCATGATGCGCCGCCTCGACCCGGCAGACGGCGAGATCACCGGGTTGCTCGCGCTGCTGCTGCTCACCCACGCGCGGCTCAGCGAGCGGACCGATCCCAGCGGCGACCTCGTCCCGCTCGCCGACCAAGATCGCACCGGTTGGGACGCGGCGCTCGTCGCCGAAGGTCAGCAGCTGGCCGAGCTTGCGCTCACGCAAGGGCCGCCGGGCGCCTACGCCCTGCAGGCCGCGATCGCGGCAGTCCACGCCGAGGCGGCGTCGACCGACGCCACCGACTGGGCGCAGATCGCCGCGCTCTACGCGCTGCTTGAACGCGTCGCGCCAGGGCCCATGGCCGCGGTCAGCCGCGCGGTGGCGGTCAGCGAAGCCGAGGGCCCCGCCGCAGGCCTCGCGC
>JAEZDB010000134.1 GCA_023429855.1 Actinomycetes bacterium | reverse complement strand
TAGTAGAGGCCGAGGTCGATCCAGCGGTGGAGGGCCTCCTCGGACGCGTAGCCAGGTTCCTCGACGCGCAGCCAGCCCTTGGGTTTGCGCCCACCGCCCATCTCCATCGGGAGCACGTGCGGGAGCGCAAGCAGCTCGTCGGCTTTCGCCGGGTCGACTCGCAGCATCAGGTTGCCTTTGCTCGACGCGGCCGCCAGCAGGTTGCCATTGTGCAGGAGCGCAAGGCCGCCGAACATGCGCTTGTCGGTGATGCCGTCGACCGTTTCCAGCCGCGCCCTCAGGCGGAAGGCGAGCTCCTCGTCGTAAGCCATGGCGGCACGCTACCGCGCGAATGGGTCGGATTGACGTGCTATGCGCACGTCGATCCGACCCATCCTCGGCGCTCGAGCGGGATGGGTCGGGTTCACGTGCAATGAGCGCGTCGTTCCGACCCATCCGGGACCAGGCCGACGGGCGCCGGCCTTCCCTCGCCCGCCCAGAACGCAGCCAGGCCGGCCACCGAATCGGTGACCGGCCTGGAACAAGAGCGCGAGGCGGGGGTCGCGGGGACCCGGAGGCTCGCGTGTAGGAGCCGAGCCGCTAGGCGAGAGCGACGAGCGAGCCGGAGGGTTCGCGCGACCCCCGCCGGCTAGGCGCGGACTCCAGAACTTGGGACCTAGTAGCGGTACGTGTCGGGCTTGTACGGGCCGTCGACGGAAACGCCGATGTAGTCGGCCTGGTCCTGGCGCAGGACGGTCAGGTTGGCGCCGACAGCGGCGAGGTGCAGACGCGCGACTTTTTCGTCGAGGTGCTTGGGCAGCACGTAGACCTGCTTGTCGTAGTCCTCGTTCTTCGTCCACAGCTCGATCTGGGCGATCGTCTGGTTGGCGAACGAGTTGCTCATCACGAACGACGGGTGGCCGGTGGCGTTGCCGAGGTTCAGGAGGCGGCCCTCCGACAGCAGGATGATCGAGTGGCCGTCGGCGAACTTGTACTCGTCGACCTGCGGCTTGATGTTGATGCGCTCGGCGACCTTGGTGAGGCCGGCGACGTCGATCTCGTTGTCGAAGTGGCCGATGTTGCCGACGATCGCGTTGTGCTTCATCTGCGCCATGTGGTCGGCGGAGATGATGTCCTTGTTGCCGGTCGTGGTGATGAAGACGTCGGCCTTGTCGACGACGTTCTCGAGCGTGTCGACGGTGTAGCCCTGCATCGCGGCCTGGAGCGCGCAGATCGGGTCGATCTCGGTGACGACGACGCGGGCGCCCTGAGCGCGGAGCGACTCGGCCGAGCCCTTGCCGACGTCGCCGAAACCGCAGACGACGGCGAGCTTGCCGGCGAGCATCACGTCGGTCGCGCGGAAGATGCCGTCGACGAGCGAGTGGCGGCAGCCGTAGAGGTTGTCGAACTTGGACTTGGTGACCGAGTCGTTGACGTTGATGGCCGGGAAGAGCAGCTCGCCCTTCTCCGCCATGTGCACGAGGCGGTGGACGCCCGTGGTGGTTTCCTCGGTGACGCCCTTGATCGCCTGGCCGATCTTCGTGTAGCGCTGCGGGTCCTCGGCGAGGCTCTTCTGCAGGAGCGTGAGGAAGACCTGGAACTCCTCGGACTCACCGGTGGAGGGGTCCGGCACGGCGCCAGCGGCCTCGTACTCGGTGCCCTTGTGGATGAGCATGGTGGCGTCGCCACCGTCGTCGAGGATCATGTTGGCGGGCTCGCCCGGCCAGTTCACGGCCTGCTCGGTGCACCACCAGTACTCCTCCAGCGTCTCGCCCTTCCAGGCGAAGACGGGAACGCCCTGCGGGTTGTCGACAGTGCCGTTCGGGCCGACGGCCACGGCTGCTGCAGCGTGGTCCTGCGTCGAGAAGATGTTGCAGGAGACCCAGCGGACTTCAGCGCCAAGTGCCGTCAGCGTCTCGATGAGCACGGCGGTCTGGATCGTCATGTGGAGCGAGCCGATGATGCGGGCGCCGGCGAGCGGCTGGGCGTCGGCGAACTCTGCGCGGATCGACATCAGGCCGGGCATCTCGTGCTCGGCGAGCTGGATCTCCTTGCGGCCGAAGTCCGCGAGGGACAGGTCGGCGACCTTGAAGTCGGTGAACGTAGCGGTCGGGCTGCTCATAGGCCCCAACCTTACCACGACCTTGTCAAGGTTTGGGCGGGTTCGCGACGCTGCGAGCCGTGGCGCCGAGGCTGCGTACTGGCGAGAGGGGCGCGGTGGAGCCCGTTTGCTCAGGTCGCTCCGCTCGCCAGGGGCTCGCTGCGCTCGACTTCGCAACGGGCTCCACCGCGCCCCTCGCGCGTCGACTCCGGCTCCGGCGTCCCGAACTCGACGCAGTCGGCGGACCCTAGCGCCCGTCTTCTTCTGTTCAGCTTGCGCTGACCATCCGGCCAATAGACCTCTTGAGGGTCCGGTGTCGTCCCGATCGGATGGACACCGCAGGCGTTCGGCTCGCCTGCTCCCGACCACCTTCCCACCCTCCGAACTCCGGGCTCGCTCATGCACGTCACCCCCATCACGCGGTTGCGCCGCGCTGCAACTCGTAACGCCCCCGCGACGATCCTCGCCGTCACCGCCACCGGGATCGCGCTCTCGGGCACGGCTTACGCCGCCACCCTCATCACCGGCGCGCAGATCAAGAACGAGTCGATCACCGGCGACGACATCAAGAGGGGCTCGATTCGCGCTGCCGACATCCATCCGGCGACCGTTCGCAATTTCCAGGCGCAGGGCGCGGGCGCGCAGGGTGAGACGGGCCCGGCCGGCGCAGTCGGCCCCGCCGGCGCAGTCGGCCCCGCCGGCGCAGTCGGCC
>JAEZDB010000103.1 GCA_023429855.1 Actinomycetes bacterium | reverse complement strand
CCGCGGACCAAGCCGCGGCGCCCCCGTGGGAAGCGATTTGCTGCGCAGTCCGCTTACGCGGTCATGCCGCCGAACATGCCGCCGGAGACCAGGAGGGTCTGGCCGGAGACGAAGTTCGAGTACGGCGAGCAGAGGAAGAAGACGCCGCCGGCGGCCTCCTCGGGGGTGGCGCCGCGGCCGAGCGGGGTCATGAAGGTCGCGCCCTGGCGGACGACGTCGCTCATGCCGAGGTCGACGGTCTTGCCGTCGCCGATGTTCGCGCCCTCGGTGCCCTCGGAGCCCTTGGCGGCGGTCAGGCGCGTCTCGACGAAGCCGAAGGCGACGGCGTTGACGTTGACCTTGAACATGCCCCACTCCTTGGCGAGGGTCTTCGTCAGGCCGACGACGCCGGACTTGCCAGCGGCGTAGTTCGCCTGGGCGGCGTTGCCGAAGACGCCGGAGGTCGAGGAGACGTTGACGATCTTGCGGAAGACCTCCTTGCCCTCGGCCAGCTCCTGCTTCGCGGTGTCGCGGTAGTACGGGGCAGCTGCGCGGATCACCTTGAACGGCACGGTCAGGTGGATGTCGATCATCCGCTGCCAGTTCTCGTCGCTCATCTTGTGGATGGCGCCGTCGAGCGTGTAGCCGGCGTTGTTGACGATGATGTCGATCTTGCCCCAGGCGTCGATCGCGGTCTTGATCAGCTGATCCGGAGCGTCGCCCTTGGTGAGGTCGCCGCCGAAGACCGCGGTCTCGCCGTCGATTTCACCAGCGGTCTGCTGCGCGAGGTCGGCGTCGAGGTCGTTGATCACGACCTTTGCGCCCTGGGCGGCAAGCAGCTCAGCGGTCGCGCGGCCGATGCCGCGAGCCGAACCGGTGACGATGGCGACCTTGTCGTCGAGAAGACCCATTGCGTGCTCCTAGCGAAGGAAAGAGGGGTGATGCTCGCCTCGCACGCACGTGATCGCGCGTGGCCCGGGCAAGCGCGCGGGACTCTAAACAGGCAGGACGCCTCGCCGTCGCGTCGTCGCTACGCAGCGGTAACCACGGCGCGTTCCCGGGATGCGGCGAGCGCGGTCAGCGCTTCTTCTTGAGCATCCCGAACACGCCGCGGCCGACATCGCGCATCAGCGCGCGCCCCTCGCGCGACTTGAGGAAGCTGCCGACGACCTCGGCGCCGCCCGCGATCGCGCTCGCCGCCTCCTTCTGCTGCGGCTTCGGCTTGGGCGCGGCAGGCTTCGGTGCAGCGGCCGGCGCTGGCGCCGCTGCCGCCTCGACCTTCGCTTTGCGCTCGGCGGCCTTCTGCTCGGCCTCGGCCTGATCGAGCTGCTGTGACTCCTCAAGCCGCGCGGCGAGCATCTCGCGGGCGCTCTGCGCGTCGACCCGCGTGCCGTACTTCGGGAGCAGGGGAGACGCCGCGACCTTCCCGGGCAGGTCGGCCGCGGGCGCCATCCTCGACGCGGGCGCCAGCAGCTTGGAATGAACGACGGGCTGCGGCGTGCCCTTGGCCGAGAGCAGCGTGATCGCCGCCTCGCCCGTGCCGACGCTGGTGAGCAGCTCGCCGACGTCGTAGAAGTCGCTCTTGGGATACGTCTTCACCGTTGCGCGCAGCGCGGCCTCGTCGTCGGGCGTGAAGACCCGCAGCGCGTGCTGGATCCGGTTGCCGAGCTGGCCGAGCACGTCGCCCGGCACGTCCTTTGGCGTCTGCGTGATGAAGAAGACCCCCACGCCCTTGGAGCGGATGAGCCGCACGGTCGTGACGACCGCGTCGACGAACGCGGGCGTCGCGCCCTTGAACAGCAGGTGCGCCTCGTCGAAGAAGAAGACGAGCTTGGGCTGGTCGAGATCGCCGACCTCCGGGAGCGTCTCGAACAGCTCGGCGAGGATCCACATGAGCGCCGTGGAGAACAGCGCGGGCTTGTCTTGCACGCCCGGCAGCTCGAGGCAGTTGACCACGCCTCGGCCGTCGGGCGCCGTCTTGATCAGATCGGTGATGTCGAGCTGCGGCTCACCGAAGAACTCGGTGCCCCCGCCGACCTCGAGGCCGACCAGCGACCGCAGCAGCACGCCGACCGTCTGGCCCGAGAGGCCGCCGATGCCCGCCAGCTCGGCTTTGCCGTCGTCGCTGTCGAGGAACGTGAGCAGCGCCCGCAGGTCCGACAGGTCGAGGAGCGGCAGCCCCTTGGTGTCGGCGTAGTGGAACACGAGCTGCAGCGACTGCTCCTGCGTCTCGTTGGCACCCAAGATCTTGGCCAGCAGCTGCGGCCCGAAGTCGCTGATCGTCGCCCGGATCGGGACGCCCGTGCCGATCCCGCCAAGCGCGAAGAACTCGACCGGGAAGCCCTTCGGGTCGAAGCTGAGCCCGAGCTCGCCCATGCGCGCGGGCCCGGGGCCGGTCACATCGCCGGGCTCCGCGAGGCCGGAGAGGTCGCCCTTCACGTCGGCGACCACCGTCGGGACCCCCGCGGCCGAGAGCTGCTCGACGATGCCTTGGAGCGTCTTCGTCTTGCCGGTACCGGTGGCGCCGGCGATGAGCCCGTGGCGGTTGACCATCCGCAGCGGCAGCTTGATCGCCACGTCCGGCACGACGGCGCCCTCGTGCACGGCGCGCCCGAGGTCGATGGCCGGGAGGTCGGTCGCGTACGCGGCAGAGAGGTCGGCCTTGAAGTCGGGCATGGCGCGCACGGTACCGTGAGCGGCACATGCTGTCTGCGGCGATTCAGCTGAACGCGGGGCCCGATTCCGCCGCGAACCTGGCCGCAGGTGTCGCGGCCGTCCGCGAAGCTGCTGCGGCGGGAGCCAAGCTCGCGGTGCTGCCGGAGAAGTGGGTGGCGCACGGCGACGCCGCCGTGCTCAGCGCCGCGGCGCGGCCGATCGAGGACTGGTCGAACGGCCCGCTACAAGCCCTCGCCACGGAGCTGGGCATCGACCTCGTGGCAGGCTCGGTCAGCGAGCGCGCGAGCGACGGCGACGCCCGCCTCTTCAACACGTCGCTGCACCTCTCGCCCGGCGGCCAGCCCGCGGCGGCCTACCGCAAGGTGCACCTCTTCGACGCCGACGTCGCCGGACGGCGCTACCGCGAGTCCGACGACGAGCGTGCCGGCGACGCGCTGGTCGTCTCGCCGCTCGCAGGTGCCGACCTGCACCTCGGCCTGGCCATCTGCTTCGACCTGCGCTTCCCAGAGCTCTTCGGCGCCCTGGCCGACCAGGGCGCCGGCGTGATCGCGCTGCCATCGGCGTTTACCGAGCGCACGACGCGCGACCACTGGGAGGTCCTCGTGCGCGCCCGAGCGATCGAAACGGGCGCCTACGTGATCGCAGCGAACCAATGCGGCGGCTACGCCGATGGCTCGCGCACGGGCGGCAGCTCGCTCATCGTGGCCCCGTGGGGCGAGGTCCTCGCACGCGCGGGCGGCGACGAACCCGAGATCATCTACGCCGAGATCGACGCCACCCAGATCGACGCCGCGAGGGAGGCCCTGCCGGTGCGCAGGCTTCGGCGGCCCGAGCTCTACGGCGGCGGCGCGGCCGACACGCAGCCGACGGCGCCGTAGGT
>JAEZDB010000015.1 GCA_023429855.1 Actinomycetes bacterium | reverse complement strand
ACGCAGCTCCGAACCCGCCGACGCCGACGGCGAAGAGCAGCGGCGTCATCCTCAGCGACATGCGCGACTCCGAGACGAAGATCGTGTTGAGCGCCGTGACGGTGAAGAGCGCGGCGGCGGCGAGCAGGATGTAGCGGCGTCGGCGCCCGCCCCAGATCAGGCCCGCAAAGATCCCAAGCAGCGAAAGACCGAGCAGGAGCTTGTGCTGTGTGCGACTCGACTCCATCCGGCCGATCGCGCCGCCGCCCCACGGGTCGCCCCAGATGCGCGTCGACTTGTTGATCAGCATCTTCCCGAACTCGACGGGCTGGCCGAACGCATAGTCGCGGATGTTGCGGTCGAGCTCGGCCTGGATCGCCTCCTTCTGCGTCAACCCCGGGTGGCGACGCTCGAACAGCTTCCAGATGAGGCGCATGTCCATCTGGGTCGCCGTGACGCCGCACGAGTCCTCGGCGGTCGGGAAGGTGCGGCACACCTCGTCCATGAACTGCCGCTTGGCGATGATCTGGCGCCCGCCGGCCGGCAGGTACGTCGCGACCCACAGCGAGCTCGGGCCGGCTGTGGTGATCGGCGTGAACCGCTTCGTCTCCAGGCTGGCGTAGGTGACCCACGGCAGCACGGTGATCACCGCGCCCGCCACGACGACTGCGGCCGTGACGAAGCCGGTGCGCAGGTCGTGCTCACGGCGCCAGATCATCACGAGCGCGAGCGCGGGGAGGACGCCGAGCAGCGGCAGCATGTCGTTGCGCGAGAGGACCATGAGCCCGAGGAGCGCCCCGGTGCCGAGGCAGAGCCACTTCGTCCTGGTAGGCCTCGCGACCACGACGCACAGCGCGAACACCGCGAGCACGAGGAACAGCCCGCCGAGCGGCTCAGACAGGTAGGACCGCGCGACGAGCACCAACGGGTCGTAGACCGCGGTGAACCCGGCCGCGATCAGGCCGGGGATCGCGCCGCCGAGCCACGCGGCGAAGGCGAACACGGCGAGGATCGCGGCGGTGCCGACCAGCGCCTGCGCATAGAGCGCGGGGTTCGACGCACCCGTCTCCTGGTTGTCGATCGGCGCGGTGCCGGTGAGCTTCATGGCGGCGGCGAACAGGAACGGCGTGCCCGGGGCCCAGTGGAGCGGGTCCTCGCCGTAGGCGTACGAGCGGTGGACGACCATGTTGTTGGCGATCCCGAGGTACGAGCGCTCGTCGACCGACACGCGCGTCGACGTGCCGATGGCGTCAAACCGCATCCAGCCGCCGAGCAGCGTGATCAGCACGAGCAGCCCGGCGATCACGGGGCGCTGGCGTGCGAGGGAGGGCAGCGAGCGGAGGAACTGCAAGCGGCAGATCGTACCGGTCAGGTGGCCCGGAGCGTCTCGCTCGGGCGCCGACCGGCGACGCGAACCACCCACCCGTGCGGGGCGTCACACCGACGGGAGACCGGCCGGTACCATCTGCCCATGACGAACGCCACCGCCGACGCCAGCGCCATCACCACCATCTGGCCGAGCGGGTTCCCCGCCCACAAGGACGGGTTCGCGGGCTTCGCCGTACGCGAGGTCGAGGCCGACGCCGACGCCGTCTTTGAGTGGATTCGCCGCGTCGACCTGCACGAGGGCTACTACCCGGCGCTGCGCATGGTGAAGAAGCGCGGCGGTGCTTGGCCGCGCCTGGAGAAGGGCAGCGCCTTCGGCATGCTGCTCGGCGGCCTCTTCATCCCCTACATCAAGGTCACGAAGGTCGACGCGACCGAGCGCAGCCTCGGCTGGGGCTCCAACACGCCGCTGCTCTCGGTCTGCCACAGCTTCACGGTCAAGCCGATCGGCAACGGCCGCACGCTGATCCGCTCGGAAGAGCGCGCCGTCGGGCCGCTCGCCAAGCTGCTCAAGCCCGTCGCGGCCGGCCAGCTCCAGAAGGTGCAGACCGAGTGGACCGAGGCGCTCGTGCGCATGGTCGGCGCCTACCCCGACGGCCCGCCGGCGAGCTAGCCCGCGAAGGCGTCGAGCTCGCGCTCGATCGCCCGCAGCGTGGCGGCGCTGTCGACGACGGCGTCGGCGTCGCCCACGAGCGTGAGGTGCAGGCCGCCCGCGTACGAGACGGCCGAGAGCGCGACGGGCTGGCCGGCCGGCGACGGCGCCCAGCCCCACATCCCGGAGATGTGGCGGCCGAAGAGCTCGATCTCGTCACGCGGCCCAGGCACCGACGAGACGATCACCGGCGCCATGAACTGGCTGCTCATGGCGCGCGTGATCGTGCCGCGCACGGCGGCCGGGAGGTCGTCGGCGTGGCGGCCGAGATCGGCGAGCCGACCCGCCTCCTCGCGGGAGGAGCGCAGCTCCTCGGTCACGCGACGCAGGCCCGCGGCCCGGTCGCCGGTCTGCGGCAGGCTGGAGTAGATAACGCTGACGTCGTTGGCCGGCCCCGAGTCGGCGCCGCTGCCGCGCGCGTTGAGGGGGACGAAGCACGTGGAGTGCGTGTCGATCACGCCGGTGCCGCGGAGCGCGCGTGCGGTCGCGACCACGAGCGCCGCGGTGATCGTGCCGCCGAGGGCGCGGACGCCGTCCTTGAGCGGGCCGAGGTCGACGCGCCCGCGGACGATCTCGCGCTCGCCCGTCCAGTCCGGTCCGCCGGGCGTCACGAACCGCTCGAGGATCGGCTTCGTGCTCGCCGCGAGGTCGGGCAGGACCGAGAGATCGGTCAGGCCGCGGACCGCGCCGGCGAGGTCGTCGCGGACGCCGTCGAGCACGCCGGCTGGCGGCAGCGGCGCCGCGTGCGGCGTCTCGTCGCTGAGGATGCCGGCGATCAACTGCAGCGCCAGCTCGACCGCCCGCGCGCCGTCGGCCAGGATGTGGTGGAGCTGGCCCGCCATCAGCGTGTGCTCGCCGTCGGAGAGCGCCTGGAACCGCCAGAGCGGCCGGTCGCGCGGCAGGAACGCTGAGAACAGCCGGGTGATCAGCGCATCGGTCGCGGCGCGGTCGCCTTGCAGGTCGTCGACCCGGAACGCGTCGACGTGGGCGCCTGCGTCGAACCACGGGTCGTCGATCCAGCGCAGCGCCGTGGTGAGCGGATCGCGGACGAGCCGCCGCGTGAGCTCGGGCGTGGCGCCGACGCCGCCCGCGATCATCGCGCGCATCAGCGCCTTCGACGGTGCGGGCCCGTCGATCTCGACCGCGAACCCGATGTGGAGCGGCGGCGAGCCGGGCGTCTCGAGCTCGAGGAACGCCTGGTCGAGCGCCGACGGACGCAGCGCTGGGCCGCCGGCCCCGGGGG
>JAEZDB010000420.1 GCA_023429855.1 Actinomycetes bacterium | reverse complement strand
GGGCCGTGGCGGTCGGGGTCGGCGGCGATGGGCTGCTGCGCGCCGTCGCTGCGGGCGCCTCGCGGCACGGCGGGACCGTGGGGATCGTCCCAGCCGGGCGCGGCAACGACTTTGCGCGGACCGTCGGGATCGACAAGCAGGCCGTCGAGGCCAACATCGCGCGGCTGCTCACCGCCGAGGCGCGGCCGACGGACTGCATCAGCGTTGCTGGCGGGACTGTCAGCGGCGGCGCGGCCGGCGGGCGCGCACTTGGGTCGGCAAACGACCCCCAGGCGGCCGTTTCAGCGCCCAAGTCGCGGGCGACGGTGGCCGACACCGCGCTCGGCAACGTCTACGCGGGCTTCGACTCGCTCAGCAACGTGACGGCGAACCAGATGCGGGTGAACCTCGGCGGCCTGTCGTACTCCTACGCAGCGCTGCGCGTGGCGCTCACGATGCCGGTCCTCGACTTCGTGGTGACGGTCGACGGCGAGGTGCACACCTACCGCGGCAGCGGCGTCGCGATCGGCAACTCGCGCTTCTACGGCGGCAACGTGCCGTTTGCGCCCGATGCCGACATCCACGACGGCCTCCTCGACGTCGTGATGTTCGAGCAGACCGACGCCCGCTCCCGCGTCGCCACGCTCTGGTCGATGCGCAGCGGCGCCCACCTAGGCCGCGACGGCGTGCGCGTCGTGCGCGGGCGCGAGGTCCGCGTCGAGGTGATCCCCGCGCTCGAGGCGTACTCCGACGGCGACCCGATTGCGCAGACGCCGCTCACGGCGACGGTGATGCCGGGGGCGATCGGGCTGCTGCGGCCGTAAGGGCCGCAAGAGCCCGACTTCCTCGGCCGCCCGCCTGACGGGCGAACCCCGGCCGCGCTGGGCTCAGCTCTTCGGCGCGCCCTCGAGCTCGATCGTCACCGGGCCGTCGGCGACGAGCTCGATGCGCATGTCGCCGCCGAACTCGCCGGTGGCGACGTCGCCGACCTCCGAAGCTCCCCTGAGCTCGGCCGCGACGAGCTCGTAGAGGCGCTTGGCCTCGTCGGGCGGCGCTGCGCCGGCGAACGACGGCCGCGTGCCCTTGCGCGTGTCGGCGCAGAGCGTGAAATTCGAGACGACGAGGATGCCGCGATCCGGGCCGACGGGTTCGCTCATGCGGCCGTCGTCGCCGGTGAAGATCCGCAGGCCGCGCAGGCGCTCGGCCATGCGGCGCGCTTCGACGTCGGTGTCGCCTTTGGCCACCCCGAGCAGTACGAGCATCCCGGGGCCGACCTCCCCGACCGGCGCCGGGACGCCGACCACGCGCACCGCCGCTTGCTCGACCCGCTGCACCACCGCCTTCACGCCGCGCAGTCCATCACACCGCCGCCCCGCACCTGCGGCGTCGTTGGCCAGGTCGCCACGACGTAGCGCCGTCACGCTGACGAGAACCAGCCGCGAGACCGGCCGCCGGATGACTGTCCCTCTGTTCCCGCTCGCCCGGCGACTCGCCCGCGACTTCCGCTGCCAGTCAATGGAAACCGCGGACGAGTCAGCCGGAGCGCGGAAACAGAGGGCGAGTCCGCCGTTCCGGCCTCAACCCGCCGGCGCGCCCGCGCTCAGAGCAGGTAGCTGCCGACCAGCGTCACGGCGAGGACCACCGTCGTCGACCAGGCGATGGCGGTGGCGATGAGGCCGCGGTCGAGGTCGAAGGCGTGGCCGACCACGAGGGCGTTGACGCCGCACGGCATCGCGGCCTGCAGCATGAACGCGCGCGGCTCCTCGGGCAGGACGAGCAAGCTCAGCAGGGCAAACAGCGCCGGCGCCACGATGATTCGCAGGCCGACGGCGAGCCCAACCGCCTTGCGCGGCGGGTGGTCGTCGGTGCCCCGCAGGCGCTGGATCGTCGCGCCGACGGCGAAGAACCCGAGCGGCAGCGTGAGGAAGACGCACCACGTCGCCACGTCGAAGAACCAATCGGGAACCCAGCCGCTGGGCACCATCAGGCCGATGATCGGCGCCGGGACGGCCGGCGCCTTGCGGATGATCGCGAGCAGCCGGTGCCCGAGGTGCAGCCCCTCGTGGCGCCCCGCGAAGGTCGAAGCGATGAACGGCGCGACGATCAGCGCCATCGGCACGCTGATCAGCTGGTCCCAGACGACGGCCTGCGGCAGCTCGTCCTTGCCGAGCAGCGTCAGCGACACCGGCAGCCCAAGGTACCCCGTGTTGGCCAGCACGGCGCAGAGCACCACCGCGCCCTGCTGGGGCTTGGTGAGGTGCATGTAGCGCTCGGTGACCTGCCAAGCGATCAGGCCGACCGTCGCGATCACGAGGTAGCCGCCAGCGATCCCGGCGACCGTCGTGAGGTCGAGCTCGAGCCGCAGCGCAAACGCGAACCCGATCAGCGGCAGCAGGACGAACAGGACGAAGTCGAGGAGCCGGACGACGACCGCGTCGGTGCGCTCGGTCTTGCGGCGAGCGAACACACCGGCGGCGATCGAGGCCACGACGGCCAGCGCGATGACGATCACAAGCTGCGCAGCTCTGCAGCCGCCGTCTCGGGCGCGACGGTGCACACGTCGAGCCCCGTCGACAGCTCGAGCCCGCCGACCTGCGTGAGCGCCGGCAGCAGCTCGATCCGCCACGACGTGCGCTCCGCCCCGCTCACCGCGGTCCGCACCCAGAGGTTGAGCGGCGGCGGCGCCCCGAAGCGCGCGGCAAGCCGCCGAAGCGCGTCGCCGATCATCGACGCCCCGATCCCCTCGGCCTGGCCCTCGAAGGCAAGGGCCGCGGTCCGCGGCAGGATCGTCAGGTGAAACGGCCCGCGCGACGCCCACGGGGCGATCAGGACGACCTCGTCGTCGACGGCGACCACCCGATGCCCGCGACGGACCTCCTCCTGGAGGTAGTCGGCGGCGAGGGTCGAGCCCATCATGCGCACGGCGTAGGCGTCGGCCCGCTCGCGCTCGCGAGCTAGCGCTCCCGGCACCGCAGGCAGCGTGACGAGCTGCGCGTGCGTGTGGGCCTGCGACGCCCCGGCCCGCACCCGCTCGTTCACGAACAGCTGCCGCGCCGGCGCGCCCGCG
>JAEZDB010000261.1 GCA_023429855.1 Actinomycetes bacterium | reverse complement strand
CCGCTGCTGCGCAGCGCGTCGCCGCCGAACCACGGCTCCTGCGTAAGGGCGCCTTCAGCTCCGAGGACCGCCACGACGGGAGCGCCGCGAAACACGACCCGGTGGCTGTGGCTCTGCACGAGCACCGGCGAGGTGAACCACTCGCGGTCGACCTCGACTGAGGCCGGGTCGCGAAGGTCGACGAGCACGGGGAGGATCGGCGGGCCGTCGGCGGCGCGGCGCACGAGGACGATGGCGAGGTCGACGTGGCCGGCACCCGAGCAGAACGTCTTCACGCCGGTGACCGTCTCGCCGGCAGCGTCGAGGCATGCCGGCGCGCCCTCGCCCGGACCCGGATCGGCGCCCCAAACGCCCAGGCGCAGCAGGCCCTCGGCGACCTGCGCACGGATCTCGTCGGGCACGTCCTGCGGCCGATGACGCAGCAGGCGCTCGACGCCGTTGCGGTGCCCGTCGAACACGCGGGCCGCGCCGAGTCCGTCGCGCGCCACGGCGCGGACCGCGGCCAGTTCAAGCTCCCTCGAGGCGAACGCGTCAGCGCCAAGCCAGCCGCGCTCCTTCAGTTCTGGCCAGCGTGCTTGCAGCGGCCGTTCGGCCGTCGCGCTCACCACGTGGCCGCCACAGCCTCGGCCGCAGGGCTGCGCCCGCCAAGCGGCGCGCGCTCGATCAGCGGCTCGCCGGCTCCGGCGACGCCGGCACGGTCCAGGATCGCGGCCGCGACCTCGTCGGCCATCGCGGCCAGCTCGTGGAGCGGCCGGTGGCGGTTCTGCCGCGGGGCGGCGTTGACCTGCGCGAGCCCTTCGAAGCCGACGGCGCGCCACGCGTCGATCAGCAGGGCGACGTCGACGCCGTAGCCCGTGACGAACGGCAGCGTTCGCAGCAGGTCGCGCCGGCCGGCGATCTCACCAGCGAGCGGCTGCCCGAACGCGGCCAGCTCGGGAAAGAGCTGCCGAAGCAGCGGTTTGGCGGTGAGCTCGGTGACGCGCCCGCCGCCCGTCGGGGCCCGCGTCGCGCCGTCGTCCCAGGGGCGGCGGTAGTCGGCCTTGGCGAAGGCGGCGCCATCGCGAATCGCCCCGACGAGGTCGACGACGACCTGCGAATCGAAGTTCGCCGTATCGCCGTCGACGAAGACCACGACGTCCTCGGTGCACGACGCGACGGCACGCCACATCGCGTCGCCCTTTCCGCGCAGCGGGCCCACCTCGGGCCGCATCGACGACTGCGCCCGCACCTCCGCGCCGGCGGCACGAGCGCGCGCGGCCGTCTCGTCGGTCGAATCGTCGACGACGAGCACGCGGTCTACGATCTGCGCGCGCCGCAGCTCGGCGAGCGCCGTGCAGATCGGCGCGATCGTGGCGGCTTCGTTGCGTGTGGGCACGACCACAACGACGGATTCGCGCGCCCGCGCCCGTGGCGCGGAACGGGGCGTCGCCGCGCCGGGCCAAAGGTCGGAGTGGGTGGGCATGCGACCGACGCTATGCGGGCCACAGCAGCCCAGAACTCAGGCTTTCGGGTCAAGCGCGGGCGCCCGGGAGTGACCCCGACGGCCCGGTTCAGCGGCGCACGTCCTGCCTACGGTCGGACTGGAACCGACTTGACGGAGCACCCATGAAAGCCCTGACCTGGCACGGGCGCGGCGACGTCCGCGTCGACCACCACCCCGATCCCACCATCGAAGAGCCCACCGACGCGGTCATCAAGGTCACGTCGAGCGGCATCTGCGGCTCCGACCTGCACCTCTACGAGGTCCTCGGCCCGTTTCTCACCCCCGGCGACATCCTCGGCCATGAACCGATGGGCATCGTCGAGGCGGTCGGCGGCGAGGTCTCCAACCTCAAGGTCGGCGACCGCGTGGTGATCCCGTTCAACATCTCGTGCGGGCACTGCTGGATGTGCGGCCACGGGCTGCAGTCGCAGTGCGAGACCACGCAGGTGCGCGAGGAAGACAGCGGCGCCGCGCTGTTCGGCTACACGAAGCTCTACGGCCAGGTCCCCGGCGGCCAGGCCGAGTACCTGCGCGTGCCGCAGGCGCAGTACGGCCCGATCAAGGTGCCGGATGGCCCGTCGGACGACCGCTTCCTCTACCTCTCCGACGTGCTCCCCACGGCCTGGCAGGGCGTCGACTACGCGCAGATCCCCAAGGGCGGCTCGGTCGTGATCATCGGCCTCGGCCCGATCGGCGAGATGGCGGCGCGGATCGCCCAGCACCGCGGCGCGGGCACCGTGATCGGCATCGACCTCGTCCAGGACCGCCTGCAGCGCGCCGCCGCCCACGGCGTCCACACGATCGACATCTCGGCCGCCGAGGACGTGAAGGAAGAGGTGCAGAAGCTCACGAACTTCCGCGGGCCCGACGCCGTCATCGAAGCGGTCGGCATGGAGGCGCACGGCGCGCCGATCGGCAAGCTGGCCCAGCAGCTCGCGGGGTTCCTGCCGGACCGCCTCGCGCAGCCGCTGATGAAGACGGCCGGCGTCGACCGCATGAGCGCCCTGCACCTCTCGATCGACCTCGTCCGCCGAGGCGGCACCGTCTCGATCCTCGGCGTGTACGGCGGCATGACCGACCCGCTGCCGATGCTGACGATGTTCGACAAGCAGCTCACCCTGCGGATGGGCCAGGCCAACGTGAAGCGCTGGATCGACGACATCCTGCCGCTGCTCGAAGACGAGGACGTGCTCGGCGTGGAGCGCTTCGCCAGCCACCGCCTCCCGCTCGCTGACGCGCCGCAGGCCTACGAGACGTTCCAGAAGAAGGACGACGGCGCCTTCAAGATCGTCCTCGAACCGCACGCTTAGGGCCGCTGCCATGCGCATCGCCATCACCGGCGCCACCGGCAACTGCGGCACCGCGCTCGTGCGGGCGCTGTCGACCGACCCGGCGGTCGACGAGGTCATCGGCATCGTGCGGCGCAGGCCAGACTGGCAGCCGCGCAACACAATCTGGCGCTGCGGCGACGTGGCCCGCGACGACCTGCGCCGGCTGCTGCACGGTGCCGACGTGGTCGTCCACCTCGCCTGGCTGATCCAGCCGTCGCGCAACCAGGCGATCACCGACGCGGTAAACATCGAAGGCAGTAAGCGCGTCTTCCAGGCCGCCGTCGACGTGGGCGCCTCGGCGCTGATCCACGCCTCGTCGGTCGCGGCGTACTCGCCGGCGAACGTCGACGAACCCGTCGACGAGACGTGGCCGACGAACGGGATCCTGTCGTCGTACTACTCGCGGCAGAAGGTCGCCGCCGAGCGCGCACTCGACGCGATCGAGGCTGATCATCCGCAGCTGCGCGTCGCGCGGATGCGGCCCGGGCTCGTCTTCCAGTACGCCGCCGCGAGCGAGATCCGCCGGTTCTTCGGTGGACCGCTCGTCGCGGGGCGCCTGGCCGACCCACGGCTGATCCCGTTCGTCCCGCAGCTCGAGGGGCTTGGCGGCCAGGTCGTCCACGCCGACGACCTGGCCGAGGCCTACCGGCTGCTCTGCCTGCGCGACCACGCACGCGGCGCCTTCAACATCGGCACGAACCCGCCGCTCGACGCCGAGGCGCTCGCGCGTCTGCTCGGCGCCCGCCCCGTCCCGCTGCCGCGCACGGCCGTTCGCCGGCTCGTCGACCTGAGCTGGCGGGCGCGGCTGCACCCCGTCTCGCCCGATTGGCTCGACATCGCGACGAACGTGCCGGTGATGCTGACCGACCGCCTGCGGGCGCTCGGCTGGACGCCGCGCTTCGACAGCGGCGAGGTGCTGCTCGAGCTGATGGCCGGGCTGCGCGACGGCGCAGGCTTCGACACGCCGCCGCTGGCCTCAGACGCGGGCGGGCTGCTGCGCCGTCGCGAGTTCCGCACGGGCATCGGCGGTCCGAACGCGCGCGACCGGGCGTCGGCGGCCGCGCTGCGCCCAGACGCGCCCACTCCCGGCTGACGCGCATGCCGAGAAATTCACGCGAGGCCGGCGACCAGGGGGCACAATGGCCGCACGACCCGAGGCCGCCAGGAGCACCGATGCCACGTGTGAAAGACATCATGAGCCCGCATCTGCGGACCGTGACCGGCGAGGCGCCGCTGACCGAAGTGGCGCGGCTGATGCGCGACACGAACGAGGGCGCGATTCCCGTCGTCGACGCCAACGGGCGCCCGCGCGGGATCATCACCGACCGCGACATCGTCGTACGGACGATCGCCAGCGACATGCCCGCCGAAGACTTCAAGGCTGGCGACATCGCGACGCGCAACGTGGTGACCGTCGCGCCGGAGGACGACGTGCGCGACGCGCTTGAGGTGCTGCGCAAACACAGCCTCAAGCGTGTCGGCGTCGAGCAGTCCGGGATCCTCGTGGGAATGATCTCGCTCGGCGAGATCGCGCTCGCGATCGAGCCGGAGTCGGTGCTCGCCGACGCCGCCGCGGCGCGGCTACCTGCGGGTTGAAGCGCGCCGGTTTACGTCGGCGCAGCTCAGCGGCCGACGGTGATCACGCGCGAGCTGATCACCTCGGTGCCGCTCGCGGTCGTGAGCTTGGCCCGCAGCTGCAGCGTCTTCAGCCCCTTCACGCGCTTGCCGTCCTTGCGGCCGAGCTTCATCGCCGCCGGCGTCTCGGCGCCCGCGCTCACGTCCTTGGTCTTCACGATCTTCAGGCCGCCACCGGAGAGCACGAGGCGCACGGTGCCCGCTTCAGAGGAGCGCACCGACGAGCGGACGCCGCGCTTGGCGAGCTCCGTGGCGGAGAGCTTCGGTGCAACGTTGAGCGTGAGGCCCGGCGCGCCCGCGACCAGTCCGGGAGCGTCGGTGC
>JAEZDB010000191.1 GCA_023429855.1 Actinomycetes bacterium | reverse complement strand
CCTCCGGCTCATTCCTCCCTTCGCCTAGCGGCTCAGGGCATCAAACTTCGCCTGCGGAGCACCCCGCCCCCGCGCTCGCCGATGCGGCGGACCGGCTGTAATCGCCTGCGCTGGCTGCGTGGACCTGGGGGCTGCGCCCCCGCCGTCTTCTGTTCGTGGTCGACGCCTTCCGGTGCTGCGCCCCGGCGGTCTTCTGGTTCGGCGCTGACGCGTCTCCGGCGATAGCGATGCAGCGCCCGCTTCGTTGGTTGAGAACGTGGAACGGCGCCAGCCAACAAGATGCCGCGCCGTCGCAGTGCGCCGCCAGGCAGCTTGGGCAGGCAGCCCGCGAGGATGCAGCAGGGCCCAAGCGTCGGGGTGGGGGTACCCTGGGCGGGACAGTGCCTGACCGGAGGGCCGCCGCGAGCTTGCGAGCCGCGGCGCGTGAGGGGTCCCGACCGGGGTACCCCCACCCCGACGCGTCAGCCAGCCAGCACTACTCCGTGGGCGCTAGGCCCGGGCTGACGGTCTTGGCAGCGGCCGCGTCTTCGTCGGTCGGGATCTTGGATTCCCAGGGCCACCAGATTTTGCGGCCGATGTCGAGGGAGAGCGCCGGGGCGAGGATCGAGCGGACGATGAACGTGTCGAGGAGGACGCCGATGGCGATGGCGGTGCCGGTCTCCACGAGGAAGACGACAGGCGTCGACGCGAGCACGAGGAACGTGCCCGCGAGGACGATGCCGGCGGCGGTGATCACACCGCCGGTGGCGCCGAGGCCGCGCAGGATGCCCTCGCGGGTGCCGTGCTTGAGCGCTTCCTCGCGGATGCGCGATGCGAGGAAGATGTTGTAGTCGATGCCCAGCGCGACGAGGAACACGAACGCGAACAGGATGATCGAGCGGTCGGCGCCGGCAAAGCCGAACACCTCTTGCCACAGCAACGCCGACAGGCCGAGCGCGGCAGCGAACGAGACGACCACCGTCACGATCAGGATCGCGGGCAGCACGATCGCGCGCAGCAGCGCCATCAGGATCAGCAGCACCACGCCGAGGACGATCGGAATGATGACCCGCAGGTCGCGCGCGTTCGCCTTGGCCAGGTCGTAGTTGATCGCGGTGTCGCCGCCGACGAGCACCGCCTCGCCGCCGGCCTTCTTCGCCGTCTCACGCAGCGGCGTGATGGCGTCCTGGGCCTCGATGCTGAACGGGTCGGTCGTCAGCGTCGCCTCGAGGAGGGTGCCGCCCTCGCCCTTGGCCACAATCACCGCCTTGTCGACCTCGTCGCTAGCGGTGAGCGCGTCGGCCACCGCCTGCGCTTTGCTGGCGTCGGGTACGACGACCTGTGCCGGCGCGCTCGTGCCGCCCGGGAAGGACTTCGCCAGCAGCTCGCCGCCCTCGACCGACTCGACTTTGCCGATGAAGGTGTCGTTCTGCGAAAGGTTCGGGTTGAACGTCGCGAGACCACCCGCGCAGATCAGCAGCAACAGGCCGGTGATCACCCACGTGCGGCGCGGGTGCACGGCCACGCGCTCACCGACCCGCCGCCAGAAGCCGTGTGTGGAGTCGGCGCCCTGCGTGCCGGCCTTCGGCGTCTTCGGCCAGAACACGCCGCGCGGCAAGACGGCGAACATGGCCGGGAGCAGCGTCAGCATCGACACCATCGCCACGGCCACG
Organism: Actinomycetes bacterium; assembly: GCA_023429855.1. Classification (GTDB taxonomy): domain Bacteria; phylum Actinomycetota; class Thermoleophilia; order Solirubrobacterales; family Solirubrobacteraceae; genus JAGIBJ01. The sequence continues at coordinate 4,153 of JAEZDB010000191.1, read as the reverse complement.
CCGATCGCGCCGAGCGGCCCGAGGCCAGCGGTGCCCTCGACCGACGCCACCGTCAGCGTAAGCAGACCTGCGACGACCGTGAGACCCGACGCAAAGACCGCGGGACCGGCCGACGCCATGGCCAGCCGCAGCGCGTCGTGCCGGTTCTCGTGGTGGCGCAGCTCTTCGCGATATCGAGAGACGACGAGCAGCGCATAGTCGGTACCTGCACCGAGGACGAGGATCGACATGATCGCCCCGGACTGTCCGGTCACGGTGACGCCGATATCGGTCGTGAGGGCCGCCACACCACGCGACGTGAGCTCGGCGAAGAGCACCGCGATCAGCGGCAGCCACAGCAGGATCGGGCTGCGGTAGATCAAGATCAACAGGACGATCACCAACGTCACGGCGCCGATCAGCAGGTTGGCGTTGAGGTCGCCGAAGACCTTGATGGCGTCGTAGGAGAAGCCTGCGCCGCCCGTGACCTTCATCGTCAGGCCGTCCTCTCGGAGGGGCAGCAGCCCCGCGCGCAAGGCGTCGATGCCGTCGAGCAGCCGCTCGGAGTCCTCGGTGATCTCGATGGCACCGAAGATCAGCACGGAGGTGCCGTCCTTCGACGCTTCGCCCAGGGTCAGCCACTCGCCCTTGGCCGATTGCTGCACGTCGGCGAGCGTGACCTCGCGCGTCTCCTTCGTATCGGGATCGGTGACCTTGATCGGCGCGTCCTCAGCGGTCGCGTTGAAGGTCTTCAGCTGCGACTTGACGGCCGTGAGGTCCTGCGGCGTGAGCCCGGAATCGCGCCGCACGACGGCGACGAGCGGCACGTTGTCGGACTTGATGATCTTGTTGACCGCCTCGTACGCCTGTGTCGACTCGGCGTCGGCCGGCAGGTAGTTGCGCGCCTCGTTCGTCTCCGCGTCGGCGAGCTTGCCTGGCAGGTTCAGCGCGATCGTGGCGAAGAACGCGACGATCCACAGCGCGATGACCACGAACCGGGCGACAGGGCCGGTGACCCATGCGAAGCCGGTCGCCGGGACGGACGCGGCGCGGGCGCTTCCGCGGCGGGGGCGGTTGCGCGGACGTGGCTCGTCAGCGCCGGCGGGCGCGCTGTCGCTGTCGAAATCGGGCATGAAGGAGTTTCCTACTGTGGGCGGGGCGTCCGAGTGCTTCGACCACCTTACGAGCGGCGCCCCGCGAATGGATCGCGTGCCCGAGCGAGCGGCGGGATTCAGCCGCGCAGCAGCAGCGTGCGGAGCTCCTCTGGCGTGGTCACGGGCCGCTGGCAGCTGAAGCGCTCGCAGACGTAGGCCGCCGCTTGGCCGTCGATGAGCTCGCGCCCGGCGAGCAGCGGGACGCGTGTCGCCGTTCCCGGCAGCCCTGCTGCGATCACCGCCGTCGCCGGCGCCTGCTCGCGCGCGACCGCGATCAGTGCCTCGGCAGCCGATCCCTCGCCGACAACTGCGATCTCGACCGGCGCGGCGTTGTACTGGTCGATCGCCCTGAGGAAGTGGCCGAAGCTGCCGGGCCCGCGCCCCGCGATCGACGCGCCGAGGCGGAGCACGCCTTCTGCTGCGGCGAGCAGCTGGGCGTCGCCGGTGAGCGCGTGCAGCCGAAGCATCGCCACCGCAGCTGACGCCTGGCCCGACGGGACGGGGTTGTCGTCGAGCTCCTTGCGGCGCGCGACCAGCTGTTCGTGATCGCGGGCCGTCGTGAAGAATCCGCCACGGTCGACGTCGGCGAAGTCGCGCAGGAGCACGCCGGCCAGCTCGCGGGCAGCGTCGAACCACCGCGCCTCGAACGTCGCCTCGTAGAGCGCGACCAGCGCCTCGAGCAGGTGGGCGTGGTCCTCGAGCACGCCCGCGGGGAGCTGGTCGAGGTCGTCGCCCGGGCGCGGAATGAGCCGCAGAACGCGGCCCCTCGCATCACACGCGCGTTCCAGGATCAGCTCTGCGCAGCGGGTTGCCGCCGCAAGGTGGTCGGCCCGACCGAGGCGCACGCCGCTGGCGACGAAGCCCTGGATCGCGAGCGCGTTCCAGCTCACGATCCGCTTGTCGTCGCGCGCCGGCCGCTCGCGCTGCTCACGCGCCTGCGCGAGCGCGCCCAGGATCCGGTCGCGCGTCGCGGGCTCGGGCTCGATGCCGCGCTCCTCCAGCACCGTCGCGCCACCGTCGAAGTTCCCCTCGTCGGTGACGCCAAACCAGGCGGCGGCGACGTCCGCATCGTCCGGGTCGAGGGCCGCTCGCAGCTGCGCCGGCGTCCACACGTAGAACGTGCCCTCGGCGCCGGCGGAGTCCGCATCGAGGGCGCTGGCGAAACCGCCGTCCTCGTCGCCCAGGTCGGTGACGACCCAGTCGAGCGTCCGCTCTGCGACCCGGCCGAAGGACGCGTCGCCCGTGATCGTCGCCGCCTCCGCGTAGCGTGCGGCGAGCAGCGCGTTGTCGGAGAGCATCTTCTCGAAGTGAGGGACGGTCCACGTGCGATCGACCGCGTAGCGCGCAAAGCCGCCGCCGACCTGGTCGAAGATCCCGCCCGACGCCATCGACGCCAGGGTGTAGCGCGCCATCGGGAGCGCGTCGCCGCCGCGCTGCAGCAGGAACCCGAGCAGCGCCGACGGCGGGAACTTCGGGGCGCCGCCGAAGCCGCCGTGCACGCTGTCGAACTGCTTGCCCACGTCGTGCAGGGCCGCGTCGAGGAACGGCCCGCCGGGCACGTCGTCGACCGGCGTCAGGTGGGCGGCGCCACCGAGTGCGGCCCCCAGGCTTGTGCCGGTCTCCTCGATCTCGTCGCGGCGCTCGCGCCACGCCTCGGCCAAGGCCTCCAGCAGCTGAGACCAGCCCGGCAAGCCGCGCCCGGGCTGCGGCGGAAAGTACGTGCCCGCGTAGAACGGGCGGCCGTCGGGCGTGGCGAAGGCGTGGAGTGGCCAACCGCCTTGCCCCGTGAGGCTCTGGCAGGCGTCGAGGTAGATCGCGTCGAGGTCGGGGCGCTCCTCGCGGTCGACCTTGATGCAGACGAAGTGCGCGTTCATCAGCGCCGCCGTGGCCGGGTCCTCGAACGATTCGTGGGCCATCACGTGGCACCAGTGGCACGCCGAGTAGCCGATCGAGATCAGCAGCGGCTTGTCTTCGGCAGCCGCCCGGTCGAGTGCGGCCTGCGACCACGGCTGCCAGTCGACCGGATTTTCCGCGTGCTGACGCAGGTACGGCGAGGACGAGGTGGCAAGGGCGTTGGCCATCGGGCGGGAGGGTAGTCCGATCCGCGTTCTCACGGACACCGCACCTCGGCGCGCCAGTAGGTTCAGGGCCATGCCGCAGCGTGATGCGATCCAGACCTCAGGCGCCCCCGCGGCGATCGGCCCGTACGTGCAGGCGATCCGCACCGGCGACCTGCTGTTCTGCTCGGGGCAGATCCCGCTCGACCCGTCGACCGGCGAGCTGATCGACGGCGACGCAGCCGCGCAGGCGCAGCGCTGCCTCACCAGCCTCGAAGCCGTGGCGGCGGCTGCTGGCGGCAGCCTGAAGGACGCGGTGAAGTGCACGATCTACCTCACCGACCTGGCCGACTTCGCGGCCGTCAACGCGGTCTACGAGACGTTTATGGGCGACCCGGCTCCAGCACGTGTGACGGTGCAGGTGGCCGCGCTGCCGAAGGGCGCCGATGTCGAGATCGACGCGATCGTCGCGCTCGCCTAGCGACCTTCGCAAACCGACTCTGCGACGCCGCCAGGCATGACCGCCAGCGCTCCAGATCTGACGCCGATCGCGGCGCAAGCGCGTGCTGCCCGCCAGGCGCTGGCGCAGGCCGCCGTCGAGCGGGTCGCGCAGGAGCTGACGCTCGACCACGCCACCCGCCGCAACCTCGAAGTCGGGACGCTCGCTGCGGTCGACGGGATGTTGGCGCTGCTGGACGACCCTGAGCACGAGCTCGACCTGACGCTCTTCTCGGCCCATGGCGGCGCCCACTGCGCTGCCGGCCGCCCGGTGACGGAGCTGCTGGCGCTCTACCGGCTGAGCGGCATGGCGATGTGGGAGTTCCTCGGCACGCTGCCCGGCAGCGACGACCTCACCGGCGCGCAGGCGCTCGCCCTGGGCGGCCGGCTCCTGCGGCTCGTCGACCGGCTGTCGTCGGCGGCGGTCGACGGCTTCCTCGAAGCGGGCGCGGACCTCCGCCGCCG
>JAEZDB010000188.1 GCA_023429855.1 Actinomycetes bacterium | reverse complement strand
GCCCCGGGGGTGGCGGAGGGGCCGCTCACGAAGGGATCCGCCGCCCGGCGAGGGGGCGCGGGGCGGCCGGCACGCCAAGTCGCTCGCTCACCGCGGCGATCGACTCGGCGGTGACCCGCACGAGGTGTTCGAGCTGCTCGGCGGTGATCGCGAGGGCGGGCATCAGGACGACGATGTCGCCGAGGGGTCGCAGCAGGACGCCGCGCTGGCGGGCTTCGACGATCACCTGGTGCCCGGCGCGCTCGGTCGCGGCGTGCGGCAGCAGCTCGACGCCGCACATCAGTCCGCGGCGGCGAATCTCGTGCACGCCCGCCAGCGGCGCCACGTGCTCCTCCAGCAGCTGCCCGAACTGGACGTCGCGCTCGGCAACGCGGTCGAGCACGCGCTCCTCCTCGAACACGTCGAGCGTGGCGATCGCCGCGGCGCAGCCGAGCGGGTTGCCCGTGTAGGTGTGGCCGTGGAAGAAGGTCTTCAGCTCGTCGACGCCGCCGAGAAATCGCTCGTAGATCGCTTCGGTGGCGAGCGTGGCCGCGAGCGGCAGGTAGCCGCCGCTGATGCCCTTGCCGAGGCAGAGGATGTCGGGGGCGACGCCCTCCTGCTCGCAGGCGAACATCGTGCCGGTCCGGCCGAAGCCGGTCGCCACCTCGTCGCAGATCAGGAACGCGCCCGCGGCGTCGCAGGCCTCGCGGAGCGCGAGCAGGTAGCCGCCCGGCTGCACGAGCAGGCCGCCCGCGCCCTGCACGATCGGCTCGACGATCACCGCGGCGAGCTCGTCGGCGTGCTGCGCGACGAGCGCGGCCGCCGCGTCGGCGTCGCCGAACGGCAGCTTGATCGCGTCGAACAGCAGCGGCCGGAAGCGCTCGTGGAAGATGTCGATCCCGCCGACGGAGACGGCCCCGAGGGTGTCGCCGTGGTAGCTGGATTCGATGTAGGCGAAGCGGGTACGCGTGGTCTCGCCGGCCTGCATGTGGCCCTGGAAGGCCATCTTCAGCGCGATCTCGGTCGCCGCAGCGCCCGTGTCGGAGTAGAAGACCCGCGAAAGGTCGCCGGGGGCGATCGACACAAGCCGCTCGGCCAGCTCGATCGCCGTCGGGTGGGTGAGGCCCAGCATCGTCGTGTGCGCAACCTGGCCGAGCTGCTTGCTGACCGCGGCGTCGATCGTCGGGTGGCGGTGGCCGTGCACGTTGCACCACAGCGACGAGGTGCCGTCGAGGTAGCGGCGCCCGTCGGCGTCGATCAGTTCGCACCCCTCTCCGGCGACGATCACCGGCGCGTCCTCGGCGATCCACGCTTGCTGCTGCGTGAACGGGTGCCAGAGGACCGCGTGGTCGCGATCGCGGAGTGCGGAGCTGGCGGTGCCTGGCACGCCGCCAACCGTAGCGCGAGGGCGGCACCCGCGGGATGTGAGTCTGCACGCAGGATGGGGTGCTGGGGCGGCTCAGGTCCGTAGGGTGGCGGGGGTGCTCCCCCTGCGCGCTCCGTCGCTTGGCTTTGTTGTGGCCGCGTCCGGCCTGTCGACCCTCGGCGCCGAGATCGCCACGGCCCGCCTGCTGGCCCCGGCCTTCGGCAGCTCGACGGTCATCTGGGCCAACACGATCGCGATCGTGCTCGTCGCGCTCGCGATCGGCGCGTGGCTCGGCGGCCGCCTTGCCGACAAGGGCCCTTCGCCGGCCAAGATGTACCGCCTGCTGCTCGGCGGCGCGGGGCTGCTTGCGCTCACCCCGCTGCTCGCCGTTCCGCTGCTCGGCATCGGTGTCGACGCGCTCGACGACGTCAGCGCCCCAGGGTTCTTCGGGTCGCTCGTCGCGGTGCTCCTGCTCGTCGCCACGCCGCTGGCGCTGCTGGGCGCCGTCTCGCCCTACGCGGTGCGGCTGGCGCTAGGAGCCGTCGCCGACGGCGGCGATGACGCCGTTGCGCGCGCTGGCGCGATCGCCGGCCGACTCTCGGCGCTCGCCACCGGCGGGTCGCTCCTCGGCACGTTCATCTCGGCGCTCGCCCTGATCCCGCTCGTGGGCACGCGGCGCACCTTCTTGCTCTTTGCGCTGCTCCTCGCCGTGGTCGCGGTCTGGGGACTGGCGTCGTCGGTCGACGAGCCGGGCGACGGCGATGCGGCAGGTCCCGCCCGAGGTGACGGCGCTGCCGATGTCGGCGCCGCGGCGGCAGCGCCGAGCCGTCGCGTGCTGCTCGCCTCGCTCGTCCCGCTGGCGATCCTCGCGCTCATCATCGCCCCGGCGCCGACGGTCAAGGCCGCGTCCGACGGGCTCACGCTGCTCGAAGAGCGCGAGACGAACGAGCAGTACGCCCGCGTGCTCGAGTCGCCCGAGGGCACCCGCTACATGGAGCTCGGCGAGGGCCACGCGATCCATTCGCTCAAACGCCCTGGCTCGGTCCTCACCGGTGCCTACTGGGACGAGCTGCTCGTGCTCGGGCACCTCTCCGGCCGCGCGCCGAAGAAGGTGCTGATCCTCGGCAACGCCGGCGGCACGATCGCCACCGCCCTGCGTACGCTTGACCCGAGCGTCCACGTCGACGCCGTCGACTACGACGCCCAGCTCGCGGAGCTCGGCAAGAAGTACTTCGGCCTGGGCGGCTCGCGCCTGCGCCTGCTCACGGGCGACGCCCGCGTCGAGCTGCGCCGCAGCGCCGGCGGCTACGACGCGATCATCGTCGACGCCTACCGCCAGCCCTACATCCCGTTCCACCTGTCGACGAAGGAGTTCTTCGCGCTCGCCAAGGAGCGGCTGGCGCCCGGCGGCGTGGTCGTCGTGAACGTCGGGCACCCCGAGGGCGACCGCGAGCTCGAGCAGGTGCTCGGCGCGACGATGCGCGCCGCGGGCCTGGGCCACGTGCTCCGCGACCCCGCGCAGACGCTCAACACGCAGATGGTCGCCCGCGCTGAACCGATCGACGCGCCCGGCGCCCTGCGCTCGTTCCAGGCACGCCGCCGCGAGCTGGCCGCGCGGCCCGAGTCGGCTGCCGAGCCGGGCTGGCTCAAGGCCGACCGCGCCGAACTCGACCAGACCGCGATCGACACGGCCGCGCGCTTGCAGCCGGCGTTCGGCGGCGGCACGGTCTACACCGACGACAAGGCGCCCGTCGAGCTGCTGATCGACGGCTCGCTCGCCAAGGTCGCCGTCGGCGGCGGCGAGTAGCGCTAGCGAGCGGCCGCGGCCGGCGCGGCCGATGCGC
>JAEZDB010000172.1 GCA_023429855.1 Actinomycetes bacterium | reverse complement strand
GTGCTCGGCGCTCATGTCGCCGAGCACGAGCTGGGGGTGCTCGAGGAAGTAGCGGTTGATCGTCAGTTCGTGCTCGTCGACGACGGTGCGCTCGCTCGCGACCCAGCCAGGCTCGGGGCGCTCCTGCTCGGCGAGGTGGCGCTGAAAGATCAGCAGGTCAGAGACGGCTTCGGTGCCGGCGACGGCGCGGTGTGCGCCGGCTGGCAGGCGCACGGCGCCGACGAGGTCGCCGAGGCGGCTGATGTCACGCCGCGCGGCCGGGTTGGCGGCGTCCATCAGGTGGCGGGAGGAGAGGACCGCGACGACGCCGCCGGGGGCGGTGTGCTGCAGCGACTTGATGACGAAGTGGTTGTGCAGCGAGTAGTGGCCCGGGTTGCCGTCGGGGTCGTGCAGCGCGAGCTTTCCGAACGGCACGTTGCCGACGACCGCGGCAAAGCGCGTGGCGAACTGCGAGTCGGCGAACGACTCGGCCCGCACGTCGGCGTGCGGGTTGAGATGGCCGGCGATCTCGGCAGTGACCGGGTCGAGCTCCACGCCGACGGCCTGCGCGCCGGCCGGCGCCAGCGCGAGGAAGATCCCCGAGCCACAGCCGGGCTCTAGGACCGGACCGCCTGCGAACCCCAGGCGCTCGACGGCCTGCCACATCGACTCGGCGATCCGCGGGTCGGTGAAGTGCGCGTTGAGGACGGTTCGGCGCGCTTGGGCGCGCTCCCCGTCGGTGAGCAGCTGCTCAAGGCGCTCGCGCGCCTCGTCGAACTGGGTGTCGGTTTCGGAGAAGACGCCCGGGATCGCGCCCCAGCTCGTCCACCGCGCCAGCGCCTGGCGCTGGAGCTGCGAGGCGGGCGCGCTGCTTTCGCGCAGCTCCGCGAGGACCTCGAGGGCTTGAAGGTTGGCGGCCGCGCGGGCGGCGGGCCCAGCGGGCGCGATCGCGTCGACGTGGGGCTGCCACCGCGCGCCGGTCAGCTGCGGCTGCGGCTCAGCGTCTCCTCGTGCGCTTGAAGCAGCGCGTCCTGCTCGATCAAGAACCGCAGCTCCCGCTCGATCTCCGCCGGCTGCTGGGCCTCGGTGAGGTCCTCCCGCTGGTACACCGTCGCCTCGGCCTGCGTGCGCAGCTGCTCGAGCTTCGCCTGTCGACGATCGGCCAGCCACGACATCTCGCGCAGCAGCTCCTCCTCGTCCATCGCCTCCAAGTGCTCCTCCGGCGGCGGCAGCAGCTCGCGGATCAGGTCGCTCTCGGCGTCCGAGCGAGCCGACATCAGCCGGCTGACCTTCTCCAAGTACGTCTCGCCCGGCCGATCCGGTCCCGCCGTCGACTCCGCGAGCTGAGCGATCTGCTCCTCCATCGCCCGCGCCGCCTGGCGCACCATCTCTTCCGGGTCGCTCAACTGGCTCCAAGCGTGCGGCAGGTACGTCCGCCAGTGCTTGCTGATGATCGCCTCGTACTTGCTCATCTCGCGCCCCCTCAGGTGCTCCCCACAGGTCAAAGGCCAGCTGCTCCGGCGCAGGCCCCGTGCGGCGTTGCTTGGGCATCCTCAGTCTCCTACAACGGCCGGGCGCGTCAACACGCCGAGCTGCTCGACGCCGAGCACGCGCAGCGCGCCGATCCCGTCGACGGCCAGCGACTCAGCGCCGGCGATCGCCTCGAGCTGATCGCCGCGCGTAGCGAACCGCAACACCAGGCGGCTGCCATCGGCGTTCGTCCACTGCTCCAACGGCCCGATCTCGTCGCTGCGCTCCGCGCACGAGGCGCCGAGCACCAGCAGACGACGCGTAACCTCTTCGCGGCTCAGCTGCGGCGCCCACGCCTCGCACGTGAGCCAGTCCGAACTGGCGGGCGCCTCGTCGGCGTCTCGCAGCACCAAAGCATGCGCCCCACCGAGCGCCACGAGGTCGCCGGCGACCGCGGCAAGTCGCAGCGCCGAAACGCCCCGCCCCGCGCCGCGGCCGAGGTGGCGGTCAAAGCGCGAACGAACGTCTCGCACTCCGTCCCCGGCGGGCTCGACCGCCGGCGACGAGCGCTCATCGGCCGCTGAGATCTCGTCGAGCGTGAGCTGTCCGTCGAGCTGCTCGCCCTCCGTCTTCGCCGGCGTCGACGTCGCGCTCGAGGCGACGGGCTGCGACAGCGTCGTCACCGGTGCGGCCGCCGTGACCGCATCCGTGGTGATCGGCGCGGACCCAGTGTCGTCGGACTCCGCGGCCGTGGCCGACGGGGTGCCCTGGACCATGAGCCTCAGCTGATGGTCGCGGCCGCCGCCGAGCTGAACGCTGAGCGTCACGCCAACGCGCCGCTGCGGCCGCTCGGCGTTCGTGTTCGCGCGGCGGCCGCGGAGCGCCGGGCGACCCAGCGAGCGAACGCGGCCGACTGCGCTGCGTCCGTGGCCGGTAAGCGTCTGAAACTTCGTCGGGGTGCCCTCGACGAGCCGCGTAAGTGCGCGGTCCTTGAACCACGGGCGCAGCTCGAGCTGGGTCGGCGGCAGCTGACCGTAAACGAGCAGCGCGTGGCCCTCGGCGAGCTGGCGGGTCTCGTGATTGCCGAGCAGCGCGCGGTGCTCGAGCGATTCGCTGCGGGAACCGAGATCGATCAGCGCAGCGCGCTTTCTGCTGATCGACGCCGTCTCGCGGACCTCGTCGCCGAGGATCCGCGAGATGTACTCCAGCGTGGCGGTGTCTCCGATCCCGGCGCCAAACAGCCGGGCGCGGTGGTTGGCCAAAATCGTGTCGGCGCGGTCTTTGCCCCAGACCTCCTCGGCCTGGCTGAGGTTCTGCAGGATCGTGCACAGCAGCACGCCCTGGCCGGGCCCGGTGGAGGCGATCTCGTCGATGTTCGGAAGCGGCGCGATGTTCGCCGCCTCGTCCATCATCAGCAGCAGCCGCGGATCGAGCGGGCGGCCGGTGCGGGCGGCGCGCTCAAACGCCGCAGCGATGATCTCCGTCACCAGCGCGCAGAACAGGCCGCGCAGGCGCCGCTGCGCGGCCGCCGGCGCCGAGAGGTACAGCGTGTTGTTGCCGTCCAGCAGCCACTCGGGCGTGATGCCCTCGCCCTCCATGTGCGCGGTCGCCGTCTCGAGCGCGGGCTCCTTCCACGCGTCGAGGTAGGTCGAGAGCGTCCCGATCACGTTCGATCGGTAACGCGAGTCGGTCTCCAGGAACACCTTGAGGTCGTGCAGCGCCGTGTCGGCGCCGGCAGTGCGCTGCTTGACGAGCACGCCGAGGGCGCCGAGCGGCTCGCTCAGGGCGTCCTCGTCGGTGCTCGTCGCCCACTTGAGCACGACCGAGGTGGTGACCCCGAGAAAGTTGCCAGCCAGCAGCAGCGGCGCCAGGTGCGAGGCGCCGGCCTGCCGCCAGAACGAGTCGTCTTGCCCGCCGTGCTGGCGCATACCGATCTGCAAGATCGAGGCGGCAAGGCGCCGCGCCGCGCTCCAGCTCTTGGCCGCCGCGACCGGTGACCACGCCGACCCTGCGACGGTCGTGGAGTCGGTCGGATCGAAGACCTTGACCTCGCCCTTTGCCCGACGGGCCTTAAGCGTGTCGACGAGCAGGTCACCTTTGACCGAGGTAGCGAGGATCGGGCCGTCCCACTCGACCATCGCCGGGACCGCCAGGCCGCTCGTCTTGCCGGCCTGCGCCGGCGCGACGATCAGCGTCGAGGCGTTCGCTTCGGAGGCCAGCAGCTGCGAGCCGCGCTGCCCAAGCGTCACGCGCCCGGGCGTGGCGCCCTTGACGTGCAGCCGCGCGAGCTCGCGATCCTTCGCCCACCGTGCGCCGCGCTGCTTGTACACCTCGCGCAGGCGCTCGACGCGCGTGGAGCGCCACATCACGAAGCAGCCGACCGCCGAGGCGGCGACCAGCATGACCGCGAGGACAAGCGCAGCGCGGACCTGCCGGTAGCGGCCAAGGTCGGCGGCGACGTCGGCCGGCCACGCGCCGCGCCGCACACCGGTGTCGCCGAGCCAGTGCGCGAGCACCCCAAGCGCCGAAACAGGGTCGACGAGCACCGCCTGCTGGCTGTGCAGCAGGCCCGCGATCGCGCCGGTCAGCTCAACGGCGACGATCGCCGCGGCGACCACCCCGGCGACGGCAACCCATGCGCCGAGCGGCACCCAGTGAACGAGCCAACGCACTGAAGTCAGCGGAGCGGTCAGGTGCCGGGCGCGGTGGCCGGCGTGAGTCGTCGAAGACATCGTTTGTTCTCCCCGGACGTGCGGGTTAGTAGTCGATCCGGACCACGCGCAGGCCGCGGTCGGTGGGCTGCAAGGTCACGGTGAACGGGCCGCCGGTGGCGCCCTTGTGCTCGACGAGGACGACCCACAGGCCGTCCTCTTGCGGTGGGCCGGCGGAAGTGACGCGAACGATCTTGGGCGGGTTGCAGTCGGCCTGAGCACCTGGCCGCGGCGGCTGATCGGCGAGCTGCCGGGCAAGCTCGCCGGCGGCGAGCTTGACGATCGTGCGACGGGCGGCCTGATCCTCGACGCAGGCTGAGGCGCGGTCAAACGCCGTCGTCCAGCGCCGCGTGATGTCCTCGGCTTCGTCGGTCGTCGGCGCAGGCGCAGTTGTCGCCGGGGGCGTCGCTGGCGCCGTACCGTAGATCTTCGGCGCCGCGTTGTCGGCGCTCTTGGAATCGTGGCCGGTAGAGGCGATCGCTACGCCGGCTGCGGCGGCTACGAGCGCGGCGGCTGCGGCTGTGATGGCTGGTCTGGTCATAGTCCCTGGGGGTGGCGGGCCACGAACCCGGCGGTGCTGCGCGCGGGGTGCCAGCCCGGGCCGTGGCGGTAGTTGCTGGTGCTGGTGCCGAACATGCGGACTTGGCCGTTGACGCGGATCTCGAGGAAGACGTGCTCGGGGTTGGTCCAGATCGTCACGGCGGCCCCGCGGCCGGGCAGGCCCCAAGCCATGAACGAACCGGAAGTCATCGTCGGAAGCTGGTAGCCGATCTGCTGCAGCAGCAACGACGTAGAGCTCGAGCAGTCAAGGCCCACGGCTCCGGTCCCGGTCTGCTTTCGCAGCGGGCTGCCGCCCCAGCAGTACTGTCCCGCCGACGGCCGCGCCGGCGTCAGGCCATGTCCGCCGCCGTAGCAGTAGGGCAGCTGCCTGGACTCGAGAGCGTCGGCGGCCTGCACGAGCTGGGAGAGCTTGTCGCCAGACAGGACGGTCGGGGTGCCGCCGCTGGTGAGCGAACCGCGGTAGCGGGCGGCGTAGTCCATGACTTCGACGTAGTAGGAGGCCAGATGGTTGTAGGCCCAGATCGCGGCGCGGTAGTCGCCTGGTGCGCCGGAGGCTTTGAGGTATTTGGCGGCAGAGGGGATCGCGTCGGCGGGGTCCCAGACGTCCTTGTACCCGTCGTCGTTTCCGTCGACGCCGTAGGCGCCCCACGTGCTGGTGTTCTTGGCGTCGGCCGCTAGGCGGCCGGGGAACGGCGTGAAAAAGAACTGCATGGGGCCGCCGCAGCAGCCCAGGAAGTTGGCGCCCGACCTGATTCCTGGTGCGCGGCCTCGGCCGTGATCGGATTCGACCTTGCCGATGCCTGCGAGCACCGCCCAGTCCAGGCCGTCCGCTTGCGCGGCGGCCTGGTAGAGGCGCAGGTAGTCCGGCGGGATATCGGCGAGCGCAAACGCCGAGACGCCGTAGACGGCGCCCTGAGACTGCTCGGGCGGACGGCTGATCGCAGCGACGACCATCACTAGCCCGAGCAGGGCCGCCAGCGCTGCAGCGACGCCGGCGGCGGCGAGCTTGACCGTCAGCGATCCGCCGCGGACCGCGGCCGCAGCTGCGACGTCGGCGACGTCGACCTTGCGTGCCTCTTCTTCTTGGGGCGGGGTGGCGGTGGTCATCGCTGCCACCACGGCTGCTGGGTGGCGACGGCACCGAGCGCCTGCAGCGCAGAGGGACGATCGCCGACCGGGGCCGGAGTGCGCGCGGCCAGCGCGTCGTTGATCGCGCTGCGCAGCTCGTCTTGGCCTTCGCTGCCGAGCCCGTCCCATTGCGCCGGGGAGACGCCGTGGATCCCGGCTAGCTGGCGGTAGGGCCGTTCGCTGACGGGCGTCTGGGCTTGGGTGTCGAGCCACGCCGCCGCGCGCTGGGCCTGCGGACCGCTGCTATCGGCTAGATCCCACGCCTTCGCCGCGTTGCCGCTCTCGATCGCGCCTTGGAGCATCTCGACGTGCGCCTCAGCCTGCTCGTGCGCGCGGCCAGCCTCTTCAGCGACTTGCTGCAGCGACGCGCGCTGGGCGTCGTCGCTGGCGTTTACGTGGTCGCGTACGGCGTTGCCGTAGGCCGTGAGGTGCTGCATCGCAG
>JAEZDB010000057.1 GCA_023429855.1 Actinomycetes bacterium | reverse complement strand
GTCGGCGCCGGCGGCGCCGCCGACGGCCGTCGCTCCAGCCCCAAGACCGCTCGCGGGCGCGGGCGCCGAGCGCCACATCCGCAGCACGGGCGGCGCGTAGTAGGCGAGCGAGATGATCGAGCCGACGATGAGCAGCACGGCCAGCCAGGTTGCTCCGCCCGTCTCGCTTCCTGCAATCAGCGAACCGGTCACGGCGATCTTGCCGAAGAAACCTGCGGTGAGCGGGAGACCGGCGAGCCCGAAGAGCCCGATCGTGCCAACCCAGGCCAGCAGCGGACGCTCTGAGGCCAGCCCGTCGAGCGCGGCGACGTCGTCGCCGAGGTCGGGACGCTCAACCTCGCGGGCCGCCACGACGGCGAAGACGGCGAGCGTCGCGAGAGAGTAGGCGATGAGGTAGGTCAGCATCGACCCGAACGCACCGACTGACAGCGCCGCGACGAGGTAGCCGGCCTGCGCAACCGACGAGTAGCCCATGAGCCGCTTCATGCTCGGCTGCCCAAGGGCGCCGACGTTGCCGATGATGATCGATGCCGCCGCGAGCACGTAGAGCACGGGCTGCCAGAAGTGGAAGAGGTCCTCGGTGCCGAACGCGGTGATGAGCAGCCGCGCCGTCACGATCAGCGCAGCAGCCTTCGTCGCGATCGACATGAACGCGGTCACCGCGGTCGGGGCCCCGTCGTACACGTCGGGCGTCCACTGGTGCAGCGGCGCGAGCGACAGCTTGAACGCGAAGCCCGCCAGCAGCAGCGCCAGACCCGGCACGAGCAAGCCGGCGAGGTCGCCGTCGCCCGCGACCATCGCGATCTTGTCGAACTGCATCTCGCCCGTCGCGCCGTAGATGAACGCGATGCCCATCAGCGCCGTGGCCGAGCCGACTGAGCCGAGGATCAGGTACTTCAGACCAGATTCCAGCGACGCGGTGCGGTCGACGTGGGACGCGCAAAGCACGTAGAGCGGAATCGACAGCAGCTCGAGGCCGAGGAACACGGTCACGAGGTCGTTGGACGCCCCGAGGATTGCGGCACCCAGCGCAGACGCGAGGATGAGCGAGGCCGTTTCGCCGTGGCCGGCGTCGTCGGTGCCGCGCGAGCGTGAGGCGATGGCAATGCCCGCGATCGCTGCGAGCGACGCGATGATGATGCCGGCGATCGCGCCCTTGTCGATGATCAGCGACCGCGCGATCGCATTCAGCGACGTCGGTTCGTCCCACAGGGTGACGGCGACGATCGACGCTGCGACCGCGCTGCCGACACCAGACCAAATGGCGGTGATCCGGCCGAGGCGCCCAGGCAGCAGGCCCGCGAGCAGCGCCACGACCATGCCGATCGCCAGGGCGACGAAGGGCGCGAGCGAGCTGAACTCAAACGACGGTGCTTTGGTGACGGCGAGGATCACTTGGGCGTCACCTCCTGCGGCGTCTGAGCCGGCGGCTCGCCGCCAGCCGGCGGCCGGTTGCCTTCGACGATCGCGTCTTGAATCAGCTGGGCGTCACTCGACTTGGTCGGGCGATCGCCGGCGGCAATGCGCTCGCTCTCGTAGACCGCCCGCGGCGACGCCACGGCCTGGCGGGCGGCGGTCTCCCCTGGGTTCAGGCCGATCTGCGGCACGAGCGCCAGGAACACGAGGGCCCCGACCGCGGTGCCGAGCACCGTGGCATCGAACCTGCCGACCTCAGGCGCGTCTTCGGGCACGGCCGCGCCGCGGGCGTTCTGCAGCGCGCCGATCATCAGGCGCAGCGCGTAGGCGGCGGCCAGGACCACGCCAAGCGACGCGATGATCGCCGCCCACGGCGAGAGGCGCCACTGGCCGAGGAGCACGAGGTACTCGGCGACGAAGTTGCCGGTGCCTGGCATCGCGAGCCAGCAGAGCGCCACAACGAGGAAGATCGCGGTGAGCACCGGGGCGCGCTTGGCGATGCCGCCGAGCTGGTCGAGACGCTCGATGCCGCCAGCACGTTCGCTGAGCAGCGCGACGAGGATGATCGCCGGCACGACGACCAGCGCGTGCGTGACGGACTGCAGGATCGCGCCCTGGGCGCCAGCCGGATCGAGCGAGGAGATGCCGAGCAGGATGAAGCCGAGCTGCGCGATCGACGAGTAGCCGAGAATGAGCCGCGGCTCCTGCGTAGTGAACGCGCACAGCGAGCCGTAGATGATCGAGACGAGCGCGATGATCACGAGCAGAATCCGCCAGTCGACGACGGCGTCGGGCAGGATCGGCAGCGCGAGCTTGAGCATTCCGTAGGCAGCGACCTTGCTGAGCACTGCGGCGAAGATCACGAGGGCCGGCAGCGGCATCGCGCGGTAGGCGTCGGCGAACCAGCCGTGCAGCGGCACGACCGGCATCTTGATCAGGAACGCGGCGAGGAAGGCGGCCAGGATCCAGCGCTGCGTGCCGGGCTCGAGGGCGCCCGCGGAGAGCGTCGCAATGTCGAAGGTGACGGGGTTCTTCGCTGCGCTGGCCGAGAGGATTGCCAGCGCTACGGCAGCGACGAGCATCAGCAGCGAGCCGACGAGCGTGTAGACGAGCAGCTTGATCGCCGGGGAGAGCCCCGGCCCCTCCCACGTGGAGGCCTGCGCCGTGATGATCACGAACGGCAGCAGCATCAGGTCGAAGCAGAGCACGAACAGCATCAGGTCCTGGGCGACGAACGCGCCGAGGACGGCCGTCTGCCCGAGCCCGAGCAGCAGGAAGTACGTGGGCGTGGCGAGCGCCTTGTCGCGGAGCGACCACCAGGTCCCGAGGAACCAGACGAACGCGGTCATGGCGACGAGCACGGCGTTCAACCCGTCGATGGCGACGTGGAACGAGATGCCAAGCGCCGGAATCCAGTCCTCTTGCACGTCGACCGGAGCCACGCGCGCGCCGTGGTCGACCTCGAGCAGCAGCAGGATCGCGAGGACGAGCGTCGCGAGCGAACTGGCAACGGCCAGCGCCGGGGCGACGCGGCGGCCGAGCAGCATGCCCAGCAGGCCGGCGGCCGTCGGAACGACGAGTAGAGCGATCAGGACGCCGTTCATCGCTGCACCAGTGCGTAGAGGAGGATGGCGCCAACGCCCGACGTGATCACGGCGGCGTAGACGCGCAGCGAACCGGTTTGGGCGGTGCGCACCGCTGCCGACGCGATCCGGACGAGGCCCGTCGTGCTGCCCATGATCGCCGTGCCGGTGATGAGGCGCTCGGCGTGGTGCTCGAGGACGGCGCCGGCCCAGCGGCTCGGGCGGACGATCACGAAGTCGATGAGCTCGTCGATGTAGTAACCGCGGCGCAGGAGCGTGTGGAGCCAGCCGAACTTGGCCTGGATGCGGCCGGGCGTGGCTGGCGACTTGAGCCAGAGCTGCGTGGCGATCGCGATACCGCCGATCGCCATCCCGGCGCCGAGCAGCATGCCGACCAGCGCGGTGTTGGTCGACGCGTGGGTGTACTCGATGAGCCCGCTGTCGTGGAACGTCGGCTCGAGGAAGTGGCCGACGACCTCGGTCACATGCGGAATCTGGAGGAGGCCGGCGAACACCGCGAAGAAGGCGAGCACGCCCATCGCGATCTTCATCGGGAGGTGGTCCTCGGCGACGTTGTGGTCCGGGCCCGGGAAGCCGACCTCGGTGTCTTCGGCCTCGCCCGTCGACGGGTTGGCCGGTGCGAAGTGCAGGTGGTGCCCGTCGACGATCTGCTGCGTCTCCTCGTTGGGCTCGCCGTGGAACACGCGGTAGACCGCGCGGAACGAGTACGTCGCCGTGAGCAGCGCAGCGGCGTAGCCGATGATCGCGATCCACGTGTACCAGTCGCCTCGCTCGAGCAGCCCGGCGAGGATCTCGTCCTTAGAGAAGAAACCCGAGAACGGCGGGAGACCGGCGAGCGCCAGCGAGCCGATCAGGAAGCAGGCGTAGGTGTAGGGCAGCGCCTTGCGCAGGCCGCCCATGCGGTTGATGTCTTGGACACCGCCCATCGCGGAGATCGCCGAGCCGGCCGCCATGAAGAGCAGGGCCTTGAAGAAGGCGTGCGCCATCAGGTGGAAGATGCCCGCCACGTAGGCGCCGGCCGAGACGGCGACGATCATGTAGCCGATCTGGCTCATCGTCGAGTAGGCGATGATCCGCTTGAGGTCGGTCTGGACGATCGCCATCGTCGCCGCCATCACCAGCGTGATCGTGCCGAAGATGACGCCGATCGCCGCAGCCGTGTCGGCCATTTCGAAGAGCGGGTGCAGGCGCGCGATCAGGTAAACGCCGGCCGTGACCATCGTGGCCGCGTGGATCAGGGCCGAGACCGGCGTCGGACCTTCCATGGCGTCGGGGAGCCAGGTGTGGAGCGGGAACTGCGCGGACTTCGCGAACGCGCCGATCAGGATCAGCACGAGGCCCCAGGTGAGGTCGCTCGTCTGCCCGAGGAACGCGACGGGCGCAGCTTCGAAGATCTCGAGGAAGTCGGTGGTGCCGGTGTGGCGCAGGATCAGGAACGAGCCGAGCACGATGCCCACGTCGCCCCCGACGTTGATCAGGAACGCCTTGATGCCGGCGCTCGTGGCCGTCTGGCGGCGGTACCAGAACGAGATCAGCAGGTACGACGCCATGCCGACCAGGCCCCACCCCACGACGAGCAGGACGAGGTTGCCCGCAAGCACGAGCACAAGCATCGAGAAGACGAAGATGTTGAGGTACGAGAAGAACCGCGCGTAGCCCTCGTCGGACACCATGTAGGCCGTCGCGTAGAGGTGGATCAGCGCGGAGACGCCCGTGACCACGATCATCATCACGATGCTCAGCGGGTCGACGAGCAGCGAGAGCTTCACGTCGAGGCCGCTGGTGACCGCGTAGTCCCAGAGGGTCGCGGTCACGTGCCGCTCCTCCTCGGGCAGGTCCTGGAGCGCGACGAGCGCGGCGATCGTGAGGGCGAAGGCCCCGAAGAGCGCCGACGTGGCGATGACGCCCGCGCCCCGACCAGTCTTCAGCTGGCGGAAGAAGAACGCGATGGTCAGGCTGCCGAGGAGCGGCAGCAGGACCACGAGCCACGCAAGCGTGCCGACGGTCGAGGTCATCCGTGGAGCTCCCGGGTCTTGTCGACGTCGATCGCCTGGCCGCGGCGGAACATCGCGACGACGATGCCCAGGCCGACGGTGACCTCGCAGGCGGCGACGACCATCACGATGATCGCGAGGATCGAGCCGTCGCCCTGGCCGTGGTGGCGGTCGAACGCCAGCAGCGACAGGTTGGCGGCGCCGAGCAGCACTTCAAGGCAGAGCAGCAGCACGAGGGGGTTGCGGCGCACGAACACGCCGAACAGGCCGATCGCGAAGAGGATCGCGCTCACGGCGAGGTACCACGTGATGCTCACGCGTCACCCCCGTCGGTCTTGTCGGCCTCGGTCTTCGCCTCAGCGGCCTTGGCTTCGGCGGCCTTCGCGGCCTGGCGGGTGCGCTCGGCGACGACCCGTTCGGCGAGGCGGTCGGCCTCCATCGCGCGGGCGGCGAGCGTGCCGCGGGTGCCTTCGGTCATCGACCCGGTGCCAGCGCTGGGCACGAGATCGGTCACGGCCAGGACGCGCGGTCCCTCGGGGATGCCGCCCTCTCGGCGGCGCGCCAGCAGCACGGCACCGACGGCCGCGGCGAGCAGCAGGAGCGACGCGGCTTCGAAAGCCAGCAGGTAGCGGGTCAGCAGCAGCTCGCCGATCTGAGCGGCGCCGCCGAAGCCGGCCTCGAGGGTCGGCAGCTCGTCGGCGTCGGCGAGACCGCGCAGGCCCGAGCCGAGCACCGCGATCAGCAGCTCGGCGCCCAGCGCGCCGGCCAGCAGCAGGGCCAGGCCGCGCTGGAGCCGCCCGCTGCTGGTCCACGTCTCGCCCTCTTCGCCGACGTAGGCCGACACGAACACATAGAGCACCATCACGGCGCCGGCGTAGACGACGACCTGCGCGGCGGCGACGAACTCGGAGTGCAGCAGCAAAAAGAGCATCGCGAGCGCGACGAGGTGGACCACCAGCGCGAGGACGCTGTTGAAGGGGTTCTTCAGCGCGATAACGCCGATGGCCCCCGCGATCGCGACGATCGCGCTGAGGAAGAACAGGACTTCCGTCATCGGGTGGCTACTCGCCCTCCGCGCGCAGCGGCGTGCGCTCGAGCGGCTCGGCGAGCAGCATCTCCTTGGTGAAGATGAGGTCCGAGCGCGTGTAGTCGGCCAGTTCGAAGTCGTTGCCCATGGTGATCGCGTCGAACGGGCACGCGATCTCGCAGTACCCGCAGAAGATGCAGCGGCTCATGTTGATCTCGTAGACGGCGGCATAGCGCTCGCCGCCCGAGACGCGGTGCTCTGGGGTGTTCTCGGCGGCGACGACGCGGATGCAGTCAGCCGGGCACGCGGCGGCGCAGAGCGAGCAGCCGACGCACTTCTCCAGGCCCGAGTCCTCGAAGCGGTGCAGGCGGTGGCGGCCGCGGAACCGCGGGTACACCGGGATCTTCTCTTCGGGGTACTGGACCGTGTCGGGCCCCTCGACGAGGCGGTTGAACGTGGTCTTCAGACCACGCAGCGTCTCGCCGAACGCGCGGCCGACGCCGCCCGAGCCGCCCGGCTCAGGGCCGCGCTGGATGAAGTAGGAGTCGTGCTCAGGAAGCGGGCTCACAGGGTGACCACCACGATCGCGGTGACGAGCGCGTTCAGCGTCGCCAGGGGGAGCAGGATCTTCCAGCCGAAGCTCATCAGCTGGTCGTAGCGCAGGCGCGGCAGCGTCGCGCGGATCCACACGAAGAAGAAGACGAAAATGAACGTCTTGATGATCACGACGAACGGCGCGATCCAGTCGGGCGCGTCGGACCAGCCGGGGATCGCCCAGCCGCCGAGGAACACCGTCGTGGCGATCGCGCCCGCGATGATCATGTTGAGGTACTCGGCCGCGTAGAAGCTGGCAAAGCCGCCGCCGCCGTACTCGGTCATGTAGCCGGCGACGATCTCGGAGTCGGCCTCGACGAGATCGAACGGCGCGCGGTTCGTCTCGGCCATGCCGGCGATCACGAAGATCAGGAAGCCAACCGGCTGCGTCACGACGAACCAGAGATTTGCCTGCTGGTAGTTGACCATGTCGACGAGCGACAGGCTCCCGGTGATCATGATCACGCCGATGAGCGACAGGCCCAGGGCAACCTCGTAGGAGATCAGCTGGGCTGCAGCGCGCATGGCGCCCAGATACGAGTACTTCGAGCCCGACGCGAAGCCGCCGAGCACCAGGCCGTAGAAGGCGATGGAGCCGAGCGCGAACACGTAGAGCGGGCCGATGCCCACGTCGA
Organism: Actinomycetes bacterium; assembly: GCA_023429855.1. Classification (GTDB taxonomy): domain Bacteria; phylum Actinomycetota; class Thermoleophilia; order Solirubrobacterales; family Solirubrobacteraceae; genus JAGIBJ01. The sequence goes on along the minus strand of JAEZDB010000057.1, from coordinate 1,524 downwards.
TGCCATACAGGCCGACGGGCTGACCGAAGATCGTGACGACCTCGCCGAGCGGGATGATCGCGAACGTCGCGACGGCCGCGATCACGGCGAGCATCGGTGCGAGGTAGAAGAGGAACCCGTCGGACGCAGCCGGGCGGAAGTTCTCCTTGCCGAGCAGCTTGAGGATGTCGGCGCCGGCCTGCAGCGTGCCGTAAGGGCCCGCGCGGTTGGGGCCGTAGCGGTGCTGGAACCGGCCGAGCAGCTTGCGCTCGACGGTCACCGCGGCCGGGATCAGCGAGAAGCCGATGATCGCGATGACGATGCCCTTGATGACCTGGACCCACCACGTCTCGACGGCGAACGTCTCCGCCATCGGGAGGAACTCGACGCCGGTCATGCCTTGCGCACCTCGACCGGTCCGAGGGGCAGCTCGTCGGCGCCGCCGCCGGGCACGCCGGCCTGCGCCACGACGGTGCCCGCGGGCACCTGCGAGTCGAGGCGGGTCGTGACGGCGATCTCGACGCCGTCGACGGTAAGCATCGCGGGTGCGCCCTCGGCGAGCTCGAGGCGCTGCGCGTCGACCGGCGACAGGCGTGCGTCGGCCTGCGGCACGAGGAACCGCAGCGCAGGCGAGGCCGCGACCTCGGGAATTCGCCACATCGACCCGGCGCGCGCAAGGCGCAGCGTGCCGTTGGGCGCAGGCACGGCGAACGGCTCTGCGGTCGCGTCAAGCGACTTGGTGCCCTTCGGCCAAGCGCCAGCGGCCGACGTCTCCTGCCAGCGCAGGCCCTTGCCGCCGATGTCGTCGAGCGTAATACCGGCGTAGAAGGCAACGTCGTCGACGAGCTCGGCGTAGACCATGCCCGCCGTGTAGAGCGGCGTGCGGTCGCCCAGGCGCGCGGCGAGCTGCGCCAGCACCCACCAGCCGGCGCGGACGCCGTCGGGCTTCTTGATCGCCGGACGGGCGCGCTGCAGGCGGCCGTCGGGGTGCGTGAGCGTGCCCTCTTGCTCGGCGGGCGCCTCGGCCGGGAAGACGACGTCGGCGTAGGCCGCGACGCCCTCGGTGAGGAATCCGGCGACCGCGACGTAGCTGGCCTTGGCGAGCGCGGCGCGCCACGCGGTGCGGCCCTGCAGGTCGGCAAGCGGGTCGGTCCCCACGGTGAGCAACGCGCCGAGGGAGCCGTCGGCCAGGCCGTCCGCGATCTCGGGCAGCGACTTGCCGGACTTCGCAACGGGGCGCAGGCCGGTGGCGGCGTCGGGTAGCACGCCGACCTCACGCAGGCCGCGACCGTTCGTCGTGGCAGGAATCTCGAAGAGGCCGGACCCGTCCTTGCCCTGGCCGTCTTCGCCGGCGAGGCCGAGTGCGCCTGCGATGCGCAGCAGCGCGCGGGCCGACTCGTCGGCGGCGCTGCCGGCGAGCAGCGCCTCGCTGTAGAGGACGACCTGGTCGTCGCCGGCTTCCTTGAGCGCGGCGGCGAGGTCGGAGATCGCGGTGGCGTCGGCGCCAGCGGCGGCGGCGTGCGCGTCGACCGGCTCGCCGTGCAG